>NZ_JBYCZS010000003.1:0-272988 GCF_057586355.1 Caulobacter sp. SRI_008 | reverse complement strand
GTCATGGGCGGATTGAACTGGGTGCTGGCCGCGGCGTCACCGGACATCGAGCCGTTCATCGAATTGGCTGGGGACGCCGGCGGCATGGTCGCCGAGGTGTCGGCCTGCATGCCGGTGGCCGCCTCGCCGGCCCACCAGTCCTTGGTCGCGCGCTGCTTGGGTGAGGCCTTGGTGTAGGCGTCGAGCTGGCTGTAGGGGATCGGCTGCTTGGGCGCGGCTGCGGCTTTCGCCGGGGGCTTGGCGGCGGGCGACTTGCGGGCCTGGGCCATGGCGTCGCTCGCCGGGACGCCCAGGCTCAGCCCGACCGCGACCGCCAGGATGGCGCGCAGGCGCGGGGTCAGTTGTTGCATGCCGCCCCCTGCGACCCGGCCGTGGCCGTGGCCTTGGGCCGCTCGGCCATGCGCAGCCCGCTCTGGCACGGCCCCTTGCGGGCCGAGAGCGCGGCTTCCAGCACGTAGTAGCGAACCCCCGAGGCGTCCTTGAGGGTCAGGCAGCCGCCGCTGGCGGGGACCGCCGGATCCCGGGTCAGCGGCGGCAGCTTGCCGGCCGCGACCGTCTGCTTGGTGGCGAAGCAGTCGGGGTCGGCGTGCAGGGTCACGCTGCCGGCGCTGAAGGCGACCGGGACATCGCCGTCGGCGGCGAGCGCCGGGGCGGCTGCGGGCAGGAGCAGGGCGGCGCAGAACGCCGCGGACGCGATCGGACGGTTCATGATGAGGACGCCTCGTTCTCGGTGGTTCGGGGAGGGGGCGGGGAAGCGGGGCGGCGGCGCAGCAGGGCGCGCGTCTTCCGGACGCCGTTTCGCCAGGCGACGACGACGGCGTCGCGGCAGAGGATGGCGCTCCAGCTGAAGCCCTCGATGCTCCAGAAGCTGATCACGCCGTCCATGATGGTGAAGCCGAACAGCCCCACGATGTTGACCGGCTCCCAGTGTCGCGTCTGGGTGAAGATCACCGCCGTGGTCAGCACGACGCAGCTCATCAGGAAGAGGCCGGCGATCTTGCGAAGGACGTCGCGGCGGCGAACGCCTTCGGCTTCGACGCGCCGCCGGGTGTGCTCCACCAGGAAGGCGATCGAGAAGGCGCAGGCGAACTCCAGCACCTCGCCCCAGTCGAGGTTGAGGGCGCTGAGCGGGCCGTTCTCGAAGACGTCGGGCGGCGGCCGCTGCAGGTTCGGCCCCAGACGGACCAGGTTGTCGTAGGCCATGGCGTGGAACTGCACGCCGGGCTGGCGGCCGTGGACGACGTTGCTGATCCAGTCGTTGTTGCCCGACTGCGCGGCCCCCACCATCACCGTGCGGCCCGCAAGGTAGCCGCGAACCTCGCCGGCGCGCGGGCCGGTCAGCTCGTCGCGCAGCACGGCGTAGTCGAAGGTGGGCGCGTAGGGGCAGGCGACCTTGGCGGCGGCCTCGTGCTCGCCGATCGCTGAGCTCAGCTGGACGAAACCGACGGAGAGCAGCCGCAGCGGCGAGCGGGTCTCCTTGTCGCAGTCCTTTTCTTCGTCGCTGACGGCGTAGATCTTCTGGTCGAGCGCCAGCTTCTTCGGATCGGGGCGCGATCCCCAGACGACCGAGGCTTTCTCCACAGGAAGGCCGAGCCTGTCCAGCGTCTCGCGAAACGCCGGCCCTTCGGTCGGCAGCGCCCGCAGGGCCCCGCAGAGGGTCTTGCCGTCATCCGGCCTGGCAGGCGCGCGCAGGCAGTCGACGGCGTAGGCGGCCATCGCCGGGGAGAGGTCGTATTGCGCGCCGCCGTGCCAGGCGAAGCCCGGCCTCGTGGTGTCGCCCGGGACCTCGATCGTGCGCAGGGCCTTGCAGGACTCCATCAGCGTCGCGGCCTGCTTGTCGTAGGCGTCGTTCATGGCGGCCGCGTAGTCCTGGCGGGTAAGCACGGGCCGGTAGGCGTCCGGCAGGTCGGGCCAGCCCAGCGGCGCCAGCAGGGCCACGCCGTCCTGGGCGATCATGTCCATGGACATGGTCTTGCCGGTGACCGGGCCGCACTGGTCGGGCGGAAACTGCTTGCCGAGGATCACCGGCACGCCGCCGGCCTGGACGATGCATTTCAGCTTGTGGAGCGGGGTCGAGCGGCAGTCGGCGCCCTTGGACCAGTCGGCGACCCGGGTCACCTCGCCGACGGTCTGGATGAAGGCCTGGCGCTCGCTGGGCTCGCCGAACTCGGACACCAGCATGTAGTCGAGGATGATCGCCGAGGGCCGTTCGGCGGCCAGGGTGCGGACGAGATCGCTGTAGAAGCCGCGCGGGGGAGGCCAGGGCGTGGCCATCTCCTGCAGGGTGGCGTCGCTGACCAGGACCACCGTGGGCCGATGGGGCGGCGCGTCGGGCTCGCCGCCGTAGAACGGCGCCGTCATGCGCCCGACCACGCCGGCGCTATGTCGGTCGGACGCCTCGTCCAGACCCATGGGATCGAGCACGGCGATGATCGCCGCGATCGCCGTCACGATGACGGCCACGACGAAACATGCCGCAAGCTCGCGACGAAGTTGCATGTGCAGACCCCCCTGCCTCTTCACGATAGGGGCAGAGGGGGCTCATGGTAAAGCGAATAGTCGCGCTTTAGTTGCGCCTGGATCGGCTGTCTACTTCGGCTCTTTCGGCGGCATGTTCGGGTCGGTTCCGGGCAGGTTCGAGCCGGGTTGCGGGGCCATGTCGTCGGGCGGCGTGCTGTTGGTCGGCGGCGTGGTCGGCATCGAGGCCGGTGCGTCGGTCATGGGCGGATTGACCTGGGTGCTGGCCGCGGCGTCACCGGACATCGAGCCGTTCATCGAATTGGCTGGGGACGCCGGCGGCATGGTCGCCGAGGTGTCGGCCTGCATGCCGGTGGCCGCCTCGCCGGCCCACCAGTCCTTGGTCGCGCGCTGCTTGGGCGAGGCCTTGGTGTAGGCGTCGAGCTGGCTGTAGGGGATCGGCTGCTTGGGCGCGGCCACGGCGGCGCTGGCCTTGATCTTCGGATTGGCGACGGCCGCGCCGGAGACGATCATGGCGAGCGCTGCGCCCGCCAGCAGGGTTTTCGTCAACATGGGGAGCTCTCCCTAAGGCGCCGTGCTCGGCGCCAAGGAATAAAACCCTTTCAACGTCGGGGCGTTCACAGCTTGGCATTGCCTGTTGCAATGCGGGAACCGGTGGTCGGCGCGGCGGGTTGTCTGCGGCAGTCCGGCAGGGGTGAGGCGTTCGCGCAAACCGCCGTCGGACGACTTCAGATATTCGTGCGTCGCGCGCTACGTGCTGGCGCGCGGCCGCCAGAAGAGTAGCTTGTCCTTTGGAGATGATCGTCCCGCGGATCGGCGACGGAGACCTTCCGCCGCGCGCCGGGACCGGAGCCGCCGCCAATGCCGCAAAACCCTGTCGTAAAGCCCCACATCGTTCTTTCGCACGAGATGCTGCTGCCGATGCAGCCGCTGCTGGAGGGCGCCTACGAGGTGCACCGCCTGTGGGACTATCCTGATCGCCTGGACTTTCTTGAAGGGCCGGGCGGGAAGGTGCAGGCCATCGTCCACGCCGGCGAGATGGTGCTGCCGCGAGACCTGCTGTCGGAAATGCCGCGCCTGGGCCTGATCGCCTGCGTCAGCGCCGGCTATGACGGCGTCGACGTGCCCTGGTGCCGGGCCCACGGGCTGGCGGTGACCCACTCGGTCGGTCTCAACGCCGGCGACGTGGCCGACCACGCCCTGGGCCTGCTGCTGGGCGCCTGGCGCGGGATCGCCGAGGGCGACCGGCGGGTGCGCAGCGGCCGCTGGAGCTCGATGGACCGCATGGGCGCGCGCCACGGCCTGCGCGGCCGCAAGGCCGGGATCGTGGGTCTGGGCCATATCGGCGAGGCCGTCGCCCGTCGCCTGGCCGCCTTCGACGTCAAGGTCGCCTGGTGGGGGCCGCGCCCCAAGGAGACCGAGTGGCCGCGCGCCGACAACCTGCTGGCCCTGGCCCGCGACAGCGACATCCTGGTGGTCTGCGCCCGGCCCGACGTGTCCAACCGCCACCTGATCAACGCCGGGGTGATCGACGCCCTGGGTCCGCAGGGCCTGCTGGTCAACGTGTCGCGCGGGTCGCTGGTCGACGAGGACGCCCTGGTCGAGGCCCTGAAGGCCGGCCGCCTGGGCATGGCCGCCCTCGACGTCTTCGAGCAGGAGCCGACCTCGCCGGCGCGCTGGGTCGACGTGCCCCACACGGTGCTGACGCCGCACATGGCCGGCGCGACGCTCGACAGCATTCCGGCCATGGT
Organism: Caulobacter sp. SRI_008; assembly: GCF_057586355.1. NCBI lineage: Bacteria > Pseudomonadati > Pseudomonadota > Alphaproteobacteria > Caulobacterales > Caulobacteraceae > Caulobacter > Caulobacter sp. SRI_008. Next base: position 268,759 of record NZ_JBYCZS010000003.1, on the reverse strand, counting down.
CAACCTGACCCTGGAGAACCTGCGCCGCTACTTCCTCGGCGAACCCCTGGCGAGCCCGGTGGCGGCGTGATGTAGTCCCCTCTGCTCTTTGCGGGTGGAGGGGAAGTCATGGCCAAGGTGCTCGGTCTGGGCGGCGTGTTCTTCAAGGCGAGCGATCCCAAGGCGCTGGCCGACTGGTACGCGCGGGTGCTCGGCTTCAAGATCGAGGACTGGGGCGGGGCGGTGTTCGAGCCTTCGAAGAAGCCGTTCACCGGCAACTGGTCGCCGTTCCCCGCCGACACCCGCTATTTCGAGCCGTCGGCCGCGCCGTTCATGGTCAATTTCGTCGTCGACGACCTGGAGGGCGTGCTGGCCAAGGCCGCCGCGGCGGGCGTCGAACCGACCGGCCGCCAGGACGAGGGTTACGGCAAGTTCGCCTGGCTGGTCGATCCGGAGGGCCTGAAGATCGAGCTATGGCAGCCGGCCGAATAGGCGCGGGGCGGGCAGGGGAAGATTTATCCCCTGCGCCGCGCGTTTTGAGCGCTGGCGGGGCTTTTTGATCTCCGCGCGGCGGGCTAAGGACGGTCTCTCAGCTTAGAAATCGCTTGCCAAATCGGACATAAAGATATCTTTATGTCCCTATGGCGCTATCGAGCGAACAGGTTGTCGACGTTTTGCGCGCGGCGGGCGAAAGCACCCGTCTGCGCATCCTCGCGCTGCTGGCGGCGGACGAGCTTTCGGTGCTCGAACTGTGCCGGATCCTCGACCAGAGCCAGCCGCGCGTCTCCCGCCATCTGAAGCTGCTGGCCGAGGCCGGGCTGGTCGAACGCTTTCCCGACGGCGCCTGGGTCTTCTACCGCCTGGCGGGGACTTCGGGCGGCGGGGCGGTGGTCGCTTCGGCCCTGGGGCTGATCGACCGCGACGACGCCGTCATCCAGGCCGACGCCAGCAAGCTGGCCGCCGTGCGCGCCGAGCGCTCGGCCGGCGCCCAGGCCTATTTCGCCCGCAACGCCGCGCGCTGGAACGAGATCCGCTCGCTCTATGTCGACGAGCAGGAGGTCGAGGCGGCCATCCTGCGGGCGATCGGCGAAGGCCCGTTCGACGAGATGGTCGACCTGGGCGCGGGCGCTGGCCGCATGCTGACCCTGCTGGGCAAGCGGGTGGTCAACGCCCTGGGCCTGGACCTGTCGCAGCAGATGCTGAACATCGCCCGCGACGAGGTGGCCAAGGCCGGCCTCACGGCCTGCGAACTGCGCCACGGCGACATCTTCGACACCGGCCTGCCGGGCGGCTGCGCCGACCTCGTCACCGTCCACCAGGTGCTGCACTATCTGGGCGATCCCGCCGCCGCCGTGGGCGAGGCCGCGCGCCTGGTCGCGCCCGGCGGCCTGCTGCTGATCGCCGACTTCGCCCCGCACGACCACGAGTTCCTGCGCGAGGCCCACCAGCACCGCCGTCTGGGCTTCGCCGACGACGAGATCCAGCCCTGGATCGTCGCCGGCGGCCTGGTCCCGGAAGCCAATATCGCCCTGCCGCCGACCACGGCCGAGGGCCTGACCGTGAAGATCTGGACCGCTCGCCGTTCGGCGCAAGCGCTCGCCGAAAGGACCGCCGCATGACCCTGCCGCCCACCCGCCGCGTCATCGGTCCCGTCGCCCGCGCCGGCGAGCGTCCTGTCGGGGCCGCGCGTCCGCGCGTCTCGTTCGAGTTCTTCCCGCCCAAGAGCGAGAAGATGGAAGCCAGCCTGTGGGAGGCGATCACCCGCCTGGCCCCGCTGGATCCGGCCTTCGTGTCGGTGACCTACGGCGCCGGCGGCTCGACCCGCGAGCGCACCCACCGCACGGTCAAGCGCATCCTCGACGAGACCAGCCTGAAGCCGGCCGCTCACCTGACCTGCGTCGGCGCCAGCCGCGCCGAGGTCGACGAGGTGATCCACGACTACTGGGACATCGGCGTGCGCCACATCGTGTCGCTGCGCGGCGATCCGCCTCCCGGCGAGGGCGGCATCGGCGGCGTCTACGCGCCCCGCGAGGACGGCTACAAGAACGCCACCGAGCTGACGGCTGCCCTGCGCGGGATCGCGCCGTTCGAGGTGCTGGTCGGGGTCTATCCCGAGAAGCATCCCGAGAGCCCCTCGCTCGACCACGACATCGAGGTGCTGAAGGCCAAGGTCGACGCGGGCGCGACGCTGGGCATCAGCCAGTTCTTCTTCGACATCGACGCCTTCCTGCGCTTCGTCGACAAGGCCCGCGCGGCCGGGATCACCATCCCGATCGTGCCGGGGATCATGCCGGTGACCAACTTCAACGGCCTGAAGAAGATGTCGGTGGCCTGCCAGACCTCGGTGCCGTCGTGGCTGGCCAACCTGTTCGACGGGCTGGACGAGGATCCCGAGACCCGCCGCCTGATCGCCTGCTCGGTGGCCGCCGAGATGTGCGCCAAGCTGCAGGAGCAGGGCTTCAACGACTTCCACTTCTACACTCTGAACCGGGCCGACCTGGTCTACGCCATCTGCCGCGTGCTGGGCGTGCGCGAGACCGCGCCGGCCCCGGCGGCGGAGGCCGCGGCATGAAGCGGATCCTGACCCTCGCCCTGGCCCTTGGGCTGGCCGGCCTTTCCCCGGCCGGCGCGCAGGACAACGCCTCCTGGACCAAGCCGAACCGGCCCTACCGGGTGGTGGGCAACATCTATTACGTCGGCTCCGAGGGGCTGTCGGCCTGGCTGATCACCTCGCCGGAAGGCCACGTGGTGCTCGACGGTGGTCCGTCGGCCGAGGGCGGCAAGCTGATCGAGCGCAACATCCAGTCGCTGGGCTTCAAGCTCACCGACGTGAAGGTGCTGATCAATACCCACGCCCATTTCGACCACGCCGGCGGCTTGGCCCAACTGAAGGCCGACACCGGCGCCAAGGTCTGGGCCTCGCGCGCCGACAAGCCTGCCCTGGAGAAGGGACAGCACTTCGGCGACAACGCCAATGGCCTCACCCAATTCCCGGCCGTGAAGGTCGACAAGGCGTTCGGCGACGAGACCAAGCTGAAGATGGGCGGGACCACCCTGGTCGCCCACCTGACGCCCGGCCACACCGTCGGCTGCACCACCTGGACCACCCAGGTGGTCGAGAAGGACCGGCCGCTGAACGTGACCTTCCCGTGCTCGCTGTCGGTGGCCGGCAACGTGCTGGTCGGCAACAAGACCCACAAGACCATCGTCGCCGACTATCGGGCCAGCTTCGCGACCATGCGGGCGCTGCCGACTGACGTCATGCTGCCCAGCCACGAGGAGCAGGGCGGCCTGCTGGCCAAGCGCCAGAAGCAGCTGCGCGGCGACGCCGACGCGTTCATCGATCCGACCGAGCTGGGCCGGTTCGTCAACGCCTCCGAGACGGCGTTCAACAAGGAACTCGCGCGCCAGCAAGGAGCCGCGAAATGACCGACCTGACCATCCGCGATATTTCCACGAGGCTTGGCCGCGTCGCGGCCCTCAAGGCCGCCGCCAAGGAACGCATCCTGATCCTCGACGGCTCCTGGGGCGTGATGTTCCAGAAGAAGAAGCTGGGCGAGGCCGACTACCGCGCCGAGCGCTTCGCCGACTTCGACGGCCAGATGAAGGGCAACAACGACATCCTGTGCCTGACCCGGCCGGATCTCGTGGCCGAGCTTCACGACGCCTATTTCGCGGCCGGCGCCGACATCTCCGAGACCAACACCTTCTCGGGCACCACCATCGCCCAGGCCGACTATCGCCTCGGCGAACAGGACGTCTGGGACATCAACCTCGAAGGCGCGAAGATCGGCCGCCAGGTCGCCGACCGCTGGAACGCCGAAAACCCTGACCGTCCCAAGTTCATCGCCGGCTCGATCGGTCCGCTGAACGTCATGCTGTCGATGTCGTCGGACGTGAACGACCCGGGCGCGCGGAAGGTGACCTTCGACCAGGTTTACCAGGCCTATCGCCAGCAGGTGGACGCCCTTTACCAGGGCGGGGTCGACCTGTTCCTGATCGAGACCATCACCGACACCCTCAACTGCAAGGCCGCCATCAAGGCGATCCTCGACTGGCGCGACGAGGGCCACGAGGAGCTGCCGATCTGGATCAGCGGCACGATCACCGACCGCTCGGGCCGCACCCTGTCGGGCCAGACGGCCGAGGCGTTCTGGAACTCGATCAAGCACGCCAAGCCGTTCGCCGTCGGCTTCAACTGCGCCTTGGGCGCGGACCTGATGCGCCCGCACATCGCCGAGATGGCCCGCATCGCCGACACCCTGGTCGCGGCCTATCCCAACGCCGGCCTGCCCAACGCCATGGGCGAGTACGACGAGGAGCCGCACGAGACCGGCCACGCCCTGCACGAATGGGCCAAGGACGGTCTGGTCAACATCCTGGGCGGCTGCTGCGGCACCACCCCCGACCACATCCGCCACGTGGCCGACGAGGTGCGCGGCGTCGCCCCGCGCGCCATCCCCGAACGCCCGAAGGCCATGCGCCTGTCGGGCCTCGAACCCTTCGAACTGGCCTGATCGAGTACGAGTCTGATGCGCACCACCATCCTCTTCGGCGGCCCCAGCCGCGAGCGCCTCGTGGCCGTGGCCAGCGCCCAGAGCCTGACCCGGCAGCTGCCGGACGCCGATCTGTGGTTCTGGGCGCCGGACGGCCAGGTCTATCCGGCCAGCCAGGCCGTTCTGCTGGGCCATGACCGTCCGTTCGAGCTGGACCTGCCGACCGAAGGCGCGCCGATTGGCGACATCGAGACGGCCCTGGACGTCGCCGCCCGCGAGGACCGCGCCCTGCTGCTGAGCCTGCACGGCGGCTTCGCCGAGGACGGCGGCCTGCAGAAGCTGTGCGAGGCGCGCGGGGTGGCCTTCACCGGCTCGGGCTCGCACGCCAGCTGGCTGGCCTTCAGCAAGACGCGGGCGAAGGACGTGGTCGCGCAGGCCGGCGTCTCGGTCCCGCGGAACATCGCTTCGGAGGACGCGCAGGCTGCGCTGGCCAAGTACGGCCGGCTGATCGCCAAGCCGTCCGAGGACGGCTCCAGCTACGGCCTGATCTTCGTCGACACCCCGGCCGACCTGGATGCGGCCCTGAAGGCGGCGGCCGAGCAGGCCTATGTCATCGAACCCTTCGTGCAGGGCCTGGAATCGACCTGCGGCGTGCTGGAACTGGCCAGCGGCGAACTGATCGCCCTGCCGCCGGTGGAGATCCGGCCGTCGGCCGGCAAGTTCGACTACACGTCCAAGTACCTGGCCAAGGACACCGAGGAAATCTGCCCGGCCACCTTCGCGCCGGAGATCAACGCGGCCCTGCAGGACCAGGCGCTGAAGGCCCACAAGGCGCTGGGCTGCCGCGGCTATTCGCGTTCGGACTTCATCGTTTCCGAGCACGGCCTCGTCTATCTGGAGACCAACACCCTGCCGGGCCTGACCGCCTCGTCGCTCTATCCCAAGGCGCTGAAGGCGCAGGGGATCGAGGTCGCCGACTTCCTCCAGGGGCAGCTGGCCCTGGCCGAGGCGCGCGCCAAGCAAGCCGCGACGGCGGCCTGACCATGGCCTGGGACAACGGACCCTTCGAAAACGACGAAGCCGCCGACTTCATCGCCGACCTGGCCGAAGCGCCTGACTGGCGCGCGGTGGTGCTGATCCTCGACCACGTGACCAAGGCCGCCGGCTATCTGGAAGCGCCCGAGGCCGAGATGGCCGTGGCCGCCGCCGCGGTGGTCGCCGCCGCCTTGAGCGAAGCCGCGCTGCTGCCGGCCGACCATCAGGGCCTGAAGGCGGAACTGGGCGCGCCGCCGGAAGGCGCGGCTCGCCTGGCCAAGGCCGCCCTGGCCCGCGTGGTCGGCCCGGCCTCCGAACTCGACGAACTCTGGCAGGAGGGCGACGGTCACGACGGCTGGCTGACCCATATCGCCGGCCTGCAAGCTATTCTGAGCGCATCCCAATGAGACCTGTCTTCGTCAACATCGGCGAGCGCACCAACGTCACCGGCTCGGCCAAGTTCAAGAAGCTGATCGTCGAGGGCAATTTCAGCGAGGCCCTGTCGGTCGCCCGCCAGCAGGTGGAGGCCGGCGCCCAGGTCATCGACGTCAACATGGACGAAGGCCTGCTCGACAGCGAGCAGGCGATGGTCACCTTCCTGAACCTGATGGCGGCCGAGCCCGACATCGCCCGCGTGCCGGTGATGATCGACAGCTCCAAGTGGGAGGTGATCGAGGCCGGGCTGAAGTGCGTGCAGGGCAAGGCGATCGTCAACTCGATCTCGATGAAGGAAGGCGAGGCCAAGTTCATCGACCAGGCCAAGCTGTGCCTGCGCTACGGCGCGGCCGTGGTGGTCATGGCCTTCGACGAGGTCGGCCAGGCCGACACCGCCGCCCGCAAGATCGAGATCTGCGAGAAGGCCTACGGCATCCTGGTCGACAAGGTCGGCTTCCCGCCGGAAGACATCATCTTCGACCCCAACATCTTCGCCGTGGCGACGGGGATCGAGGAGCACGACAACTACGCCGTCGACTTCATCGAGGGCACGCGCGAGATCAAGACGCGCTGCCCCTGGGCCCGGATCTCGGGCGGGGTGTCGAACGTGTCGTTCAGCTTCCGCGGCAACGAGCCGGTGCGCCGGGCGATCCACTCGGTGTTCCTGTACCACGCCATCAACGCCGGCATGGACATGGGCATCGTCAACGCCGGCGACCTGCCGGTCTATGACGATATCGACCCGGTGCTGCGCGAGGCCGTCGAGGACGTGATCCTCAATCGCCCGCAGCGCGATCCGGTGCAGAGCAACACCGAGCGCCTGGTCGACATGGCCCCGCGCTACAAGGGCGAGAAGGGCGCGGCCCAGCAGGTCAACCTGGCCTGGCGCGAAGGCACGGTGGGCGAGCGCATCACCCACGCCCTGGTCAACGGCGTCACCGAGTTCATCGAGGCCGACACCGAAGAGGCGCGCCTGGCGGCCGAGCGTCCGCTGCACGTCATCGAAGGCCCGCTGATGGACGGCATGAACGTCGTCGGCGACCTGTTCGGCGCGGGCAAGATGTTCCTGCCCCAGGTGGTCAAGTCGGCCCGCGTGATGAAACAGGCCGTGGCCTGGCTGATGCCGTTCATGGAGGCCGAGAAGGAAGGCCAGGTCCGCAAGGCCGCCGGCAAGGTGCTGATGGCCACCGTCAAGGGCGACGTCCACGACATCGGCAAGAACATCGTCGGCGTCGTGCTGCAGTGTAACAACTACGAGGTCATCGACCTGGGCGTGATGGTGCCCGCCGACCGCATCCTCGACGAAGCGAAAAAGCACCAGGTCGACATGATCGGCCTGTCGGGCCTGATCACCCCGTCGCTGGACGAGATGGTGTTCGTCGCCGCCGAGATGGAGCGCCAGGGCTTCAACATTCCGCTGCTGATCGGCGGGGCCACCACCAGCCGCACTCATACGGCGGTGAAGATCGAGCCGGCCTATCGCCGCGGCCCGACCACCTATGTCGTCGACGCCAGCCGGGCGGTCGGCGTGGTCTCGGGCCTGCTGTCGGAAAGCGAGCGCGACCGGATCATCGGCGAGACCCGCGCTGAATACGTCAAGGTGCGCGAGCAGTACGCGCGCGGCCAGACGGTCAAGGCCCGCACCGCCATCGGCGAGGCCCGCAAGCGCAAGTACGCCATCGACTGGAAGGGCTACACGCCGCCCAAGCCGCTGTTCACCGGTACGCGGGTGTTCGAGCCGAGCCTGGCCGAGCTGGAGCCGTTCATCGACTGGTCGCCGTTCTTCGCCAGCTGGGAGCTGATCGGCCGCTATCCGCAGATCCTGGACGACGACGTGGTCGGCGAGGCCGCCCGCGACCTTTATCGCGACGCCCGGGTCATGCTCGACAAGGTCATCGCCGAGAAGTGGTTCGGGGCCAAGGGCGTGATCGGCTTCTGGCCGGCCCAGGCGGTCGAGGACGACGTGGTGCTGTTCTCGGACGAGTCCCGCACGGTCGAGATCGCCCGCCTGCACACCCTGCGCCAGCAGATCGACAAGGGACCGGGCGAGGGCAAGGCCAACCTGGCCCTGTCGGACTTCGTCGCGCCCGTGGGCGGCCCGGCCGACTATGTCGGCGGCTTCGCCGTCACCGCCGGTCACGGCGAGGACGAGATCGTCAAGAAATTCAAGGACGCCGGCGACGACTATTCGGCGATCATGGCTTCGGCGCTGGCCGACCGCCTGGCCGAGGCCTTCGCCGAGTGGCTGCACCACAAGGCCCGGGTCGAGCTGTGGGGCTATGCGCCGGAAGAGGGCTTCGACGCCGATCGTCTGATCGCCGAGAAGTACCAGGGCATCCGCCCGGCCCCCGGCTATCCGGCCCAGCCCGACCACACCGAAAAGGGCACGCTGTTCCGCCTGCTCGACGCCGAGGCCGCCACCGGCATGGCCCTGACCGAGAGCTTCGCCATGAGCCCGGGCGCGGCCGTGTCGGGCCTCTATTTCAGCCATCCGCAGAGCCACTATTTCGGGGTCGGCAAGATCGACTTCGACCAGGTCGAGGACTACGCCCGCCGCAAGGGCTGGGACCTGGCCACGACCGAGCGCTGGCTGTCGCCGATCCTGAACTACGACCCGCTGGCCCGGGCGCGCGGGGCGGCGGCGTAAGACGGTATCCTCTTAACTCCCGTCATTCCCGCCCTTGTGGCGGGAACCCCTGGTTCCGCTCGCAGGTGAGGTGCAAGCCGACTGCTCAGCAGTCCGCCCCATCCGCCCTTGCGGCTGACAGAGGGTTTCCCGTCACAAGGGCGGGAATGACGGGAGTTTGGGAGAGGGCGGGGGCAGGCCTACGCCAGCCGCGCGTAGAGCCACACCATCGACGCCACGAGCGCGCCTGCCCCCAGCGCCCAGCGGGTCCACACGCCCGCCGCCTTGCGCCTGAGCACGAACACCACCGGCGCCACGGCCGCGACGATCAGCAGCTGCACCAGCTCGATCCCCAGATTGAAGCCCAGTGTCGCGGCCACCAGCTGGCCGGTCGAGAGCTGCAGCGCGCTCAGCGTCTCGGCGAAGGCCAGGCCGTGGACGAGGCCGAAGCCGCCGGCGATCCAGGCTTCGCGCCGGGGGAAGATCGGCCGCAGGGCGTGCAGGGCCGAGATCCCCACCGACAGGGCGATCAGCGCCTCGACGATCTTGCCGCCCGGCGGCAGCCAGCCCAGGGCCGCGCCCAGCAGCGAGATCGAGTGGCCGACCGTGAAGGCGCTGACCCGGGCGAAGGTGGCCCACAGCGCCTTGCGGGCGTCGCCGACCGGCCGCCAGCGGCCGTTCTCGGCGACCAGCGGCGCGGTCAGGATCAGGGTGACCAGGAACAGCAGGTGGTCGGCGCCCTCCAGGATGTGGCGCGCGCCCATGACGACCATGCTGGTCCAGGCCGGCCAGGGCGAGCCCTGGACGCGGTCGATGCGGATCTGCCGCGTCTCGGCCCGCAGCGTTCCCAAGAGGCGCGGCTTGTGCGGCAGCACGTTGCGCGTCCAGTCCTGCTCCAGGGTCAGCACCGCCGAGTGGGTGGCGATCTCGCGGACGATGACCTCGTAGTCCAGCACCAGGGAGTCCGGCGCCGGGCCGGGCGGCGGGGTCAGATCGACCTCGACCGTCCATTCGTCGGTGGGGAAGGGGACCTCGTCGACGCTGAGCACCTGCACGCCCCAGGCTGCTCCAGTGGGCGAGCGCGGCTGGATGCGGTCCTGGACGTAGGCCGCCACGCCCGCCGCCGTCAGGGTGGGACGTCCGTCGCCGAGCGGCTTGGGGACCAGCCCGGCCTGGAGGAAGGCGACCTCCAGCCGGTCGGCCGGCAGCCGCAGGTGCAGCCGCCAGGCGTGGTCGAGCACGCGGATCTGGACGAAGGACTTGGCCATCGGGTGGGCGATGGCCAGGCCCGTGGTCAGGAGGGCCAGGCCCGCGGCGAGGATCGCCAGCCAGCCCGCCACAGGGCGCTTGAACGGGGAGCGCTTGAACATGGGGCGCCTCAGAACGTGAAGTTGCCGCCGTAGTCCGCCGTCTTGTCGCGCCAGATGCTGTGATAGTGGTTGGCGCTGAACACGACGCCGCTCTGGACGCTGAGTTCGATCCAGACGCGCGGGCCGTCGATGCGGACATAGGAGCCCTTGGTCGACAGGTCCGAGTACGAGGCCCACGAGATGTAGGTCGAGGCCAGGGCCGTGTCGGTGGTGTAGGCGTCGGCCTGGCCCGTGCCGTTGGCGTCGGCGGCGTAGGCGTTGATCGCCGCCTTCACCAGCGCCTGCTGGGTCGAACTCAGGCTCGAGACCGCCAGGCCCGACTGGGTGGAGGGGAAGTCGCCGTCCTCCTGCGGGCCGACCAGCACGTCGTCATAGGCCTGGGACAGCTTGGCCGAGGCCAGCTGGGTGGACGACAGGCCGCTGAGCATCGCCGCCAGGGTGTCGTGCCGGGTCTGCATCGGCGTGTAGGCCGTGCCGCCATAGGTGAACGACAGCGGCTCCACCCCGACGAAGTTGGGGGTCATGCTGACATAGTCGCCGGTGACGCTGGCCATGAAGGTGTAGTGGTGGCCGGAGAACTCCAGGATCCACGGGCTGGAGGTCGAGGGCGTGCCCAGGAAGGCGATGTAGTAGAGGTTCTGGCCGTAGCCGCTGGCGGCGGTGGCGAGGTACCCGTCGGCGGCGCGAAGGCCGGTCATGGTCGACTGGCCCTGGGTGGTCAGGGCCGCGGCGATCAGGGCCTCGGCGGCGGTCTTCTGGTCGGTGCTGAGCGCGCTGAGCGCCAGGCCCAGGCGGCTGACCGAGCCGACCGGCAGGTTCGACCAGTGGGCGGTGGCGTTGGACGAGGTCAGGCTGTAGCTGACCGAGCTGAGCTGGCTGCTGCTGAGCGTGGCCCGGAACACGTTGGCCAGGCAGACCAGCTGCGCGCCTTGGGTGCTCTCCGAGCAGGACGTCGAGGCCGTGCTGCTGGAGCTGCTCGAACTGCTGCTGCTGGACGAGCTGCTCGACGATGAGCTGCTGCTGGAGCTGCTGGAACTGGAGCCGCCGCCGCCTCCGCAGGCGGCCAGGCCCGCGGTCAGGGCCATGGCGACGACCGCCGCGACCAGGGCTGAGTTTTTTCGGGCGCCTTCGAGGGCCATGGGTTCTTCCCAAAATGCGATGTTCTGGGACCCAGGGGTGAACGCCGTTCTTTCCCGACCTATGTCCAGCCTGACAAAATGTACGGCGGTTGAAGTGACAAAATCGCGGGCTGGCCAAGTATCCGGTTATAGCTGCATTGTTCCCCCAACGGAGGTTGTGAGCCTCCGATCCAAAGCTGGGGGTGGAGCGTGGATCAGGCGGGCATGAACCGTCGGGCGCTGGGCGCGTTGGCGGTCGGCGGAGCGGCGGCGGGGCTATCAGGGTGCGGGACGCAGCGGCCCGGCGACGTGCAGCCGAAGTCGCGCGATTTTCCCAAGGACTTCGTCTGGGGCACGGCCACCGCGGCCTTCCAGACCGAGGGCTCGCCCGACGCCGACGGACGCGGCCCCAGCGTCTGGGACGTGTTCCAGGACCTGCCGGGCAAGATCATCGATGGCTCGAACGCCAAGGTCGCCACCGACAGCTATCGCCGCTGGGCCGACGACGTGAACCTGGTGGCCGGGGCGGGCCTGGGCGGCTACCGGTTCTCGATCTCGTGGTCGCGGCTGCTGCCCACCGGCGCCGGAGCCGTCTCCCAGGCGGGGATCGACCACTATTCCCGGCTGATCGACGGCCTGCTGGAAAAGGGTGTCACGCCCTACGCCACGCTGTTCCACTGGGACCTGCCGCAGGCCCTGCAGGATCGCGGCGGCTGGGCGGCGCGCGATACGGCCCAGGCCTTCGCCGACTACGCCGCCCTGGTCGGCGAGCGGCTGGGCGACCGGCTCAAGCGGATCATCGTTCTGAACGAACCGGCCGTGCACGCGGTGTTCGGCCACGTCACCGGCGAGCACGCGCCGGGCCTGAAGGACGTCGCCCTGCTGGGGCCGGTGACCCACCACATGAACCTGGGCCAGGGACTGGCGATCCAGGCCCTGCGGGCGGCGAAGAGCGACTTTTCCATCGGCACCACCCTGGCCTTGCAGCCGTGCCGGCCGGCGGGCGGCGGGCTGGCGTTCTGGAACCGGCTGGCGTCGGACGGGCTCGACGCGCTGTGGAACCGCGCGTGGCTCGATCCCCTGCTGAAGGGCGAATATCCCGACGCCATGAACGAGTTCCTGGGCGACCGCGTGCGCTCGGAGGATCTTTCGACCATCCGCCAGAAGGTCGACTTCATGGGGGTGAACTACTACGCGCCGGCCTATATGCGCCTGGCGCCGCTGTCGCCCGGCAAGATCGCGCCCGCCGCGCCGCCCAAGGGCGTGGAGTTGGACGCCTTTGGCCGCCACATCGACCCGTCGGGCCTGGCCGAGGTGCTGGCGCGGCTGCGCACCGAGTACGGCAACCCGCCGGTGTTCGTCACCGAGAACGGCTGCTCCGACCCGTTCGGCGACGGACCGGGCATCCAGGCCGACACCTTCCGCATCGCCTTCTTGCGCCGGCACCTGCAGGCGGTGAAGGCGGCCATGGAGGCCGGCTCGCCGGTGAAGGGCTTCTTCGCCTGGTGCCTGATCGACAACTGGGAATGGGCGCTGGGCTACCGCTCGAAGTTCGGCCTGGTGACCCACGACCGGGCGACCGGGGTGCGCACGCCGAAGGCGTCTTACGCCTGGTATGCGGCCCTGGCGCGGAGCGGGGTGTTGCCGGCGGCGCCCTAGAGCCACGCCGTCTTTCTATCCCCCCGTCATTCTCGCCCTTGTGGCGAGAACCCCTCTGTCAGCCGCAGGTGCGGATGGGGCGGATCGCTGGCGATCCGCTTGCGCTTCACGTGCGAGCGGGCCAGGGGTTCCCGCCACAAGGGCGGGAATGACGGGAAGAAAGGGAAGCGAGCTAAATCCTCAGTCCGGCTTGCAGATCAGCACGTCCTTGCCGCCGCGTTTGGCGGGCAGGAGGCTGCCGGCGCAGGCCTGCGGGTTGGCGGGGTCGATGATGATCTCGCGGCTGGCCGGCAGCTTGGCCGGAGTCGCGCCGATGGGGGCCAGCGGCTTCTTGACCGCCGGGGCGGCCACGGGCTTGGCGGCGACCGGCTTGGCTGCCGCCGGCTTCTGGACGGCCGGCTTCTGGACCGCGGCCTTGGGCGCCGGCGCGGGGGCCGAGACTTCGACCTTGGCGGCAGGCGCTTCGGCGGGCGCGGCGGGCTCCTCGACGGGCGGCGGCGGTTCGGGCGCGGCTTCCGGCTCCGGCTGGGCCGGCACGGCGCTTTTCACGTTGTAGTTCAGGGCCTGGCCGAACAGGTTGGACTTCTTCTCCAGGGTCTTGGCGCGGGTCTCGCAGTCGCCGGGCGGCGACCAGCTCATCCACACCTGGGCCAGGCGGGCCTTGTCGATGGTTTCCGAGCCGCCCCAGATCGAGCGGCCCTTCTTCATGGCCGCCGCGCCGTATTCCGAGATCGGACGCGGGCTGGCCTTTTCGGCGGCGGTGATGGCCGAGGCGTAGATCCTGAGGTCCGAGCGCGCCTGGGTGCGCATCGCCGGATATTCCTTCAGCGCCGCGGCCGCGCCGTCGGGGCCGGGGAAGGCCTTCTCGATGCGCGTCACCTCTGGCATGACCCGGTCGTACAGGTCGATGTAGCCGCCGAGCGCGCCATAGCACCAGGCGATATAGCCGTACTCGTCGCTGGGCGGCGTGGCCGCGGGCTGGGTGCGCGGCGGCGGAGCGGCGGTGGTCACGGGCGCGTCCTGCGCCATCAGGGCGAGGGCGAAGAGAAGAGCGGTCGCCATACGGCCGGGAATCCTTTCGGTAGCGTCAGCGGACTGACTAGATCATTTCGGGCCGCAATGGGACCGCAGCATGGCGCCGGCGGGATCTACCCGCGCTCCAAGCTCGACCATAACGACGCAAGCGCCGGATGGCTCCGAAGTTCGCGGCGATTCTGAACAAGTTTACATGTGCGGCGCAGCAATCGCCGGGTGGGTCCGCCGCGAGGCGTGTGCTATGAGGCGCTTCCGGAGCGTCATCCTGGAGACGTTCGGATCCGTATCTCCCAGGACCGGCCGGCTTTTAAGACCCCTCCGCATGACCTTCTGGCGCAACATCGCAAGCATCGCGGCCCGCCGTCTGGACCTGGCGGAGTGCGCCGAGTGTCCGCCCGGACCGCCGGGACAGGATCCGGCCTTCTCGACCGCGGTCACGGCGCTGGGCGCCAAGCTGGCCAAGGCCGACGGCAGCGCCGACGGCCACGAGTTCGCGGCTTTCTCGCAGGTCTTCCACCCGGATCCGGCCTCCGAGCAGAACATCCATCGCCTGTACGACCTGGCCCGCCAGACCACCCACGGCTTCGAGAGCTACGCCAAGCGGCTGGCCAAGCGCTATCGCTCGTGCCCGCAGCTGCTGGAAGACGTGCTCGACGGCCTGTTCCACATCGCCAAGGCCGACGGCGCGGTGACCCAGGACGAGCTCGACTACCTGGAGCGGGTGGCCGAGCTGTTCGGCCTGTCGCCGCTGGCCTTCCGCCGCCTAAGCGCCACCCACCTGGGGGCGGGGGCGGACGATCCCTATGTGATCCTCGACGTGGCGGCCGACGCCGACGACGCAGCCGTGCGCAGCGCCTGGAAGCTGGCGCTGTCGGACGCCCACCCCGACCGGGCTCGCGCTCGCGGCCTGCCGGCCGAGTTCATCGAGGTGGCCGAGGCCAAGGCGGCCGCGATCAACGCCGCTTTCACCACCGTGATGCGCGAGCGCAGGGAACTCGGACTGGCCGCCGCGGGTTGAGCGGAAAAGTCTTTGTGATTGAACCCAATGGGTGTTCAGTTGACGTTCAGACCTCCGAAGCCAACCTAAGGGGCGAGGACGGAGATTCTGGGCGCTCCGGCGCCGATCGAGGACGACGATGACCATGACCCTGGGCGCGAACATCGGCGCGACGCAGTCTTCGGCTTGGCGCGGCCTGGCTGGAGTGATCGGCGGCGTGGCCACGGCGATCGCCGTCTCGGTGGCCGCCATCGTCGCCGTCGTGTTCGCAGCGACCCTGGTGGTCGTCGGCTTCATGGCCACCGCGCTGCTGGGCCTGGCCGCCTTCGCCCTGCGCGGCCGCCGCCATGCTCACGCCAAGGCCAACGCCGATCCCAACCTGATCGAGGCCCGCAACGTCGGCGGCCACTCGTGGGTCGCCTACGGCTGGAACGAGCGGCGCTGACGCCCACTCCAGGGGCGGGCGGCTTAAACTATCGAGATTGAGCGTGGTCGATGTCGCGCTTGAGGCGTGAGGCCTGATTGGAGGCTTTCGACGTCAGTCGCCGCAGCCGCGTGTTCGCTCGGGCAAGCGCCTTTTCATTCCTCATCAGAATGAGATCGTTCAGCGTTCCGGAGCCTCCGAAGCATTGCAGGAAGCGCTCCAGGCCATAGTAGTCGCGCCTCCGTATGCGTCGCGCGATCCCATGCAACTCTGCGGCCCAGGCTGGTTCTCCATGCATGCGCAGCACTCGCGCGATCTCGTCCGCGCCCGCGGCCACGCGCTTCCAGCGATCGAAGAACCAAAGCATCCGGCGAGCCTAAGGTCTGGCTTGTCGATGTGAAAGAGGCGCCAAAACGCTTGCCTTCCGCGCGCCCGCTCGTCCAACCTCCGTTCAAACAAACGTTGGGAGGCGAGCATGATCGGCGTGGTGGCGACCCTGAAGGTCCAGCCGGACAAGACGTCCGAGTTCGAAGCGGTGTTCCTGGGCCTGGCCGCCAAGGTGAAGGCCAGCGAGCCGGGCGCGATCGTCTATCAGCTGACCAAGTCCAAAACCGAGGCCGGCGTCTACAAGGTGCTGGAACTCTACGCCTCGGAAGACGCCCTCAAGCACCACGGCGGGACCGACTATTTCAAGGCCGCTGGCGCGGCCATGGGGCCGTTCATGGCCGGCCGTCCGGAGATCGAATATCTCGACGCGGTGGAGTAGGGCGGGCTTGCGCTTGACGGAGGGCTGAGGTTTCGCGCATCCCGGCGGCGAATGTCGTCTGGAGCAAGACCTTGAGCCGTTTCTGGAGCCCGCTGGTCCACAAGCTGTCGCCCTATGTGCCGGGCGAGCAGCCGAAGATCGCCGACCTGGTCAAGCTGAACACCAACGAAAGCCCCTATGGGCCTTCGCCCAAGGCCGTCGAGGCGATCGCGGCGGCGGCGGGCGAGGCCCTGCGGCTCTATCCCGATCCGACCTCCAGCGCGCTGCGCGAGGCCCTGGCCGCCTATCACGGCGTGGCCGTGGAGCAGGTGTTCGTCGGCAACGGCTCTGACGAGGTGCTGGCCCACGCTTTCCGCGCCCTGCTGGGGCACGATGCGCCGCTGCTGTTCCCCGACATCACCTACAGCTTCTATCCGACCTATTGCCGGCTGTTCGACGTGGCCTACGAGACCGTGCCGCTGGCCGAGGACCTGTCTGTGCGGGTGGAGGACTATCGCCGTCCGTCCGGCGCGATCATCGTCGCCAACCCCAACGCCCCCACGGGCGTCGCCCTGACCCGCGCCGAGATCGCCCGCCTGCTGGCCGAGCATCCCGACAAGCCGGTGGTGATCGACGAGGCCTATGTCGATTTCGGCGGCGAGAGCGCCATCCCGCTGGTCGCCGACCATCCCAACCTGCTGGTCGTGCAGACCATGTCGAAGTCGCGGGCCCTGGCCGGCCTGCGCGTCGGCTACGCCATCGGCGACGCGGCCCTGATCGAGGGGCTGACGCGGGTGAAGGACAGCTTCAATTCCTATCCCCTTGGCCGTCCCGCCCAGGCCGGCGCGCTCGCCTCGATCGAGGACGAGGCCTTCTTCCAGGAAAGCTGCGCCAAGGTGATCGCCGGCCGCCGTCGCCTGGTCGAGGGGCTGGAGGCGCGCGGCTTTACCGCCCCGGCCTCGTCGGCCAACTTCGTCTTCGCCCGCCACGCCGCGCGGCCTGGCGCCGAGCTGGCGGCGGAACTGCGCAAGCGCGGCGTCATCGTCCGCCGCTTCGACGCGCCGCGCATCGGGGATCACCTGCGGATCACGGTCGGGACGGACGGCCAGATCGACCGCCTGCTGGCGGCGCTGGACGAAATCCTGGGGTAGGGGTTTTCTTTCCGAACGGGCCACACCAGATACAACGACCGTTGCAGTATTTCTGCATGGCGGTCGCTCCGAACAAGTGTTTGGATCGCATCGGTTCATACTCCTGCTGGAGCGCCCGCATGGCCCTCGACGCCCTCTTCAAGCCCTTCGAGTTCAAGTCGCTGAAGCTGCCCAACCGGGTGGTGATGGCGCCGATGACCCGGTCGTTCTCGCCCGGCGGCGTGGCCACCGACGACGTGGCGGCCTACTACGCCCGCCGCGCGGCCGCTCAGGTCGGCCTGATCGTCACCGAGGGCACGGGCGTGGCCCGCGCCGCCTCGCTGAACGACGCCAACATCCCGCGCTTCCATGGCGAGAAGGAACTGGCGGCCTGGAAGAAGGTGGTCGACGACGTCCACGCCGTCGGCGGCCTGATCGCGCCGCAGCTGTGGCACGTGGGTTCGGCCAAGGGCAAGGACGTGCTGGGCAAGATCGACAGCCCCTCGGGCGTGTCAAAGGCCGGCGGTTCGCCGTTCACCGAGCCGATGACCGACGCCGAGATCGCCGACACCATCGCCGCCTTCGCCACGGCCGCCGCCGACGCCAAGCGCCTGGGCTTCGACGCCATCGAGCTGCACGGCGCCCACGGCTACCTGATCGATCAGTTCTTCTGGAACGGCACCAACCTGCGTGACGACGGCTTCGGCGGTCCGACCATCGCCGAGCGCAGCGCCTTCGCCGCCGAGATCCTGAAGGCCGTCCGCGCCGCCGTCGGCCCGGACTATCCGGTGATCATCCGCCTGTCGCAGTGGAAGCAGCAGGACTACGCGGTGAAGAACGCCGAGACCCCGCAACTGCTGGAAGCCTGGTTGCAGCCGCTGGCCGACGCCGGCGCCGACATCTTCCACTGCTCGCAACGCAGGTTCTGGGAGCCGGAATTCGAGGGCAGCGACCTGAACTTCGCTGGCTGGACCAAGAAGCTGACCGGCGCCCCGACCATCACCGTCGGCTCGGTGGGCCTGTCGGGCGAGTTCATCGCGGCCTTCGGCGGCGAGGGCAGCCAGCCGGCCTCGATCGACGGCCTGCTCGAGCGCCTGGATCGCGGCGAGTTCGACCTGGTCGGCGTCGGCCGGGCGCTGCTGCAGGATCCCGAGTGGGTGGTGAAGATCCGCGACGGGCGCGAGGACGAGCTGCAGAGCTTCTCGCGCGAGGCGCTGGGGGTGCTGTACTAAGCTGTAGCCGCCTGCGGCGGCCCCCTCCGGCCCTCCGGGCCACCTCCCCCAGAGGGGGAGGATCTGTGCGCCGAGATGCTCCCCCTCTGGGGGAGCTGTCGCGGAGCGACTGAGGGGGCCGCGAAGCGGTCAGGCGTTATAGTTCAGCCTCAGCCCAGGCCGCTCCCAGCGCCCACGCCAGAGCTTGCCGGTCCCGGATCCGGTGATCCAGACGTCCCGCAGATCCGCCCCGCCGAAGCAGAGGTTGGTGACGATGACGTCAGGAACCGCCACGTGCTCGGTCGTCCCGTCGGGCGAGAAGGCCGTGATCCCGCCGTTGATGATCGTCGCCACGCACACCCGCCCGTCGGCCTCGACCGCCAGGCTGTCGAGCAGCTGGTAGCCCGGCAGGTTGCAGACCACGCGGCCGGGCTGGAGCGGGGCGGGCGGGGCGAGCTCGCCGGGGGCGACGACGTCGAAGGCCCACAGGCGGCCCAGCATGGTGTCGGCCACATAGACCACGTCCTGCGCCGGCGACAGGCCCACGCCGTTGGGCGAGATCAGGTGGTCGCGGGCGCGGACGATGTGGCTGCCGTCGGTCCGGGCGTAGTACAGCGCGCCATACTTGCGGCCCTCGGGCGTCGAGCAACCGTGGTCGGTGAACCAGAACCCGCCCTGCTTGTCGAAAACGAGATCGTTGGGCCCGACCAGCCGCTTGCCGTCGCAGGCCTCGTAGAGCGTGGTCACCGCGCCGGTGGCCAGATCCACCCGCTGGATCGAGCCGCCCTGGTGGCTGGCGGGCGTGGGGCCGGGGATGTTCAGCCCGCCCATGTCGAAGAACTCGAAGCTGCCGCCGTTGTTGGTGACATAGACCGCGCCGTCCGGGCCGATCGCCGCGCCGTTGGGACCGCCGGGCAGGTCGGCGACGGTGGTCCGGGTCCCGTCCGGCGCGATGCGGGTCAGGGTCTGGCGCTGGATCTCGACCAGCAGCACCGAGCCGTCGGCCATGGCGATCGGGCCTTCGGGGAATTGCAGGCCTTCGGCGACGAGGGTCAGGTCCATGTCGTCTCGCTCCCTGGATGCGCGCCTCTGTTGGACGCTGCCAGGGAGTAAACGGTCGTTTGAACCGGGCCGCAACCCACTCAGGCGTCAGCGAGCAGCCGGGTCAGGTCTTCCGAGTTGAGGCCGCGCGGGGCCAGGCGCGCCGACTGGCCGGCCCAGAGGTTGGTGAAGTCGGGATTGGTCCCGTCCCGGCGCAGCGGCGTCAGGGGGCCGCCGGCCAGGGGGAAGGGCGGCACGACCTCGCCGCCGATCGGCCCGGCCTCAAGCATCAGCCGGTTGGCGACACCCCGGGCCGGGCGGCCGGTGAAGAGGTCGGTGATCATGGTGTTGTCGTCGCGGGCCTCGTCCAGGGCGGCGCGGTGGGCCGGCGGGATCCTGGCCTCGGGCGTGAACAGATAGGCCGTGCCGACCTGCACGCCGGACGCGCCCAGGGCCCGGGCGGCGGCCACGCCGCGCGCCTCGGCGATGCCGCCAGCGGCGATCACCGGCACCGAGACGGCCGAGACCACCTGCGGCAGCAGGGAAAAGAGGCCGGGCTGGGCGGCGCTGTCCAGGCGGTTGTCGATCGTCTTGTCGATCCCTTGGCCGAAGCCCGGCAGGAAGACGGCGCGATGGCCGCCGGCCTCGGCCCCCATGGCGATGACGGCGTCGGCGCCGTTGACCTCCAGCCAGACGGCCTCGGCGACCGTGGTGGCCGAGGACAGCACCCTGGCCCCCGTCGCCTTCACCCGATCGAGCAGCGCGGGCTCGGGCAGGCCGAAATGGAAGCTGACCACCTCGGGCCGCAGGTCCTCGACCAGGGCGCAGAAGGCCTCGTCGAAGGGCGCGCGGCCGCCGGCGGGCGGCGGCGGGGCCGGATCCAGGCCCGCCTCGACATAGTAGGGCGCAAGGCGCGAACGCCAGGCCATCATCCGCGCCGGATCCGGCGCCGGCGGAGTGTGGGCGAAGAAGTTGAGGTTCAGGGGGGCGTCGACGGCGGCGCGGAACTGGGTGATCGCTTCGCGGGCCTGCTCGGGCGTATATTGCGCGCAGGGCAGGGAGCCCAGGCCGCCGCCGCGGGCCGCGCCGATCGCCATGGCCGGCGTGCTGGCCCCGGCCATCGGCGCCTGGAGCACCGGCGCCGCCACGCCCAGAAGGTCGATCAGCCGCCGGTCGGTCCAGGTGCTCATGCGGGTTCTCAGTTCAGGTCGAACAGGTCGTAGGCGATCAGCTTCAGCCGCGCGTCGAAGAAGGCCCGGCCGTAGCTGGAGCGCTTGAGGGCGGCCTGGTCGACGCCGTGCTCGACGTCCGAACCGCTGGCCCCGGGCGCGGCGCAGGGCACGTAGAGGCGCAGGGTGCGGCCGACGGCCAGCTTCACCCCCGGCTCGGCCCGGTAGACCTTGGCGACGACGTAGCAACGGCCGCGCACGCCGCGCGGTACGCCCACGTGCTGGACCTGAACCACGGCGATCTCGGCGGCCTTGTCGCGCGCGGCCTGACGGGCGTCCGCGGGCAAGGGCGGCGCGGGCGTCGCCGCCTGGGCCAGCAGGACCGCCGCGATCAGCGGGCCGCTCACTTGCGCTCCAGCACGCGGAAGACGAACGGGAAGTCGTCGCCCTCGCCGGCCGGGCGCTCCTCGCGCCGCACCTCGGTCCAGGCGTTCTCGTCGAAGGCCGGGAAGTGGACGTCGCCTTCCACCTCTGCCTGCACTTCGGTGACGTAGATTCGCTTGGCGCGGGGCAGGGCGAGCTCGAACAGGGCCGCGCCGCCGATCACGCAGACCTCCTCGACGCCGTCCTCGGCGGCCTGCTCCTTGCCGATCTGGACGGCCTCCATCCAGGTGTCGCAGACCACGGCGCCCTCGGCCTCGAACTTGTGGTCGCGGGTCAGGACGATGTTCAGGCGGCCGGGCAGGGGTTTGCGGGGCAGGCTGTCCCAGGTCTTGCGGCCCATGATCACCGGCTTGCCCAGGGTGGCGGCCTTGAACATCTGAAGGTCCGACTTCAGCCGCCAGGGCAGGTCGTTGTCGCGGCCGATGACGCCGTTGAGCGAGCGGGCCACGGGGCCGAGCGTGAGGATGGGGGCGGTCATGGGCGACTCTTAGCCGCCCGCAGCCCGATCCGGAAGGTCGGGTTTCAGACCGAGACCGCCGCCTTGATGTGCGGGTGGGCCTCGTAGCCCTCCAGCTGGAAGTCCTCGTACGCGAAGGCGAAGAGGTCGGTTTTGTCGGCGATCTTCATCGTCGGGAACGGCTTGGGCTCGCGGGTCAGCTGTTCGCGGGCCTGGTCCAGGTGGTTCAGATAGAGGTGGGCGTCGCCGAAGGTGTGCACGAACTCGCCGGGCTGCAGGCCCACGACCTTGGCCACCATCAGGGTCAGCAGGGCGTAGCTGGCGATGTTGAACGGCACGCCCAGAAACACGTCGGCGCTGCGCTGGTAGAGCTGGCAGCTGAGCTTTCCGTCGGCCACGAAGAACTGGAACAGGCAGTGGCAGGGCGGCAGCGCCATGTCCTCGACGTCGGCCGGGTTCCAGGCGCTGACGATGTGGCGGCGGCTGTTGGGATTGGTCTTCAGGCCCTCGACCAGGTTGACGATCTGGTCGATCGACTGGCCGTCCGGCGTGGCCCATGAGCGCCACTGCTTGCCGTAAACGGGGCCAAGCTCGCCGTTCTCGTCGGCCCACTCGTCCCAGATGCGCACGCCGTTGTCCTTGAGCCAGGCGATGTTGGTCTCGCCCCTCAGGAACCACAAAAGCTCGATGATGATCGAGCGCAGGTGCAGCTTCTTGGTGGTCAGGACCGGGAAGCCCTTGGACAGGTCGAAGCGGATCTGGCGGCCGAAGACGCCCAGCGTACCGGTGCCGGTGCGGTCGCCGCGTTGCACGCCGTTCTCAAGGATGTCGGCGAGCAGGGCCAGGTACTGGCGCTCGGGATGGTCGGCGGCGGCTTTCGGGGCGTCGAGGACGGCGGTGGTCATGGGGCGCACAATCGCGACGAATCGAGCCCGTGGCCAATCACAAAAACGCCCCGCGCGGCGAGCCGGCGGGGCGTTCTAGCTCAGGTGGCGAAGTCGCCTATTTCGACGGTTCGAGGCCGGTGTTCAGCACCCAGCCGACATTGTCGTTCTCGTCGGCCACTTCCCACCACAGGTCCTGCTTCTTGCCGGTCGGATAGACGATGGCGCCGGCGGGCAGGGCGCGGATCAGCTTGCCGGCGGCCACCGGGGTGGCGCGCATGTTGACGACGCGGGTGGCCACGAAGGTCTTGGCCGGGGCGTTCTGGGCCGCCGCCGGGCTGTCGCCGACCAGGCCCAGCTCGCCGACCATCTTCGAATAGGAGTTGATGAAGGCCAGGGTGATGATGCGGCCGATCTCGGTGTCCTCGTAGCCGCCGCCGACCGCGCCGCCGAAGCCGATGCCGCCGCCCGCGCCCCAGCCGATGTCGTTCTTCACGGCGTAGCCTTCCTGCACGGCCACGGTCTCGGTGGTGCGCACGTTGGTCAGCGACAGGACGGTGTTGGCTTCCAGCTTCTTGGTCTTGATGCCGCCGACCAGGGCGCCGGCGCGGCCGCCGATCAGGCCGCCGATGGCGCCGGCCACCGCGCCGCCGCCGGCGTTGCTGTCGCTGGCCTGAACCTCGGCCACCAGCACGTAGTCGGCGGCCTTGATCTGGCCCTGGCCGACGTTGGAGCCGCGCTGAAGACCCAGATTGCCGCCGATGTTGCGCTCGATCTGGGCGGCGTTCAGGCCAGCGCCCCGGTCGACCAGGTTAAAGCAGCCCGACTTCTGGACGATGGCCCGCAGCAGCTTCTGCGGCGAGGCGAGGTTGTATTGGGTCCAGCCGCGCGGATCATCGCCGTCGATGATCGACAGGGTGCCCAGCTTGCGCGAGCAGCGCGGCACCTCGGTCACCGCCTGGGTCTGCATCTGCTGGGCCTTGCTGGCCTTGGCCTGGGCGAAGGTCTCGGCCGGAACGACGGCGCAAACGATCGCGCCCGCCGCCACCAGGCATTTCTTCATCGACATCAACTTGGCCTCCAGAGCCCTCGAAAACTGCGTGCGAACACTACAGTACCGATTGCACGCAAGCCAAGCTCGCCCGGAGGCTGATCCCCAAAAGTGGGGAGCAATTACAATCTTCGGGCTCTCCGGATCGTGGAGAAGCCTATCCGGCGAAGCCGCCCTCGTCGAGGAAGGCCTGTTCGGCCGGGGTGGTCTCGCGGCCCAGGGCGACGTTGCGATGGGGGAAGCGGCCGAAGCGGGCGATGATGTCGCGGTGAATCAGGGCCCACTTCATCGGCCCCTCGTCGCCGGTGTCGGCCTGCAGGCCGGCGCACAGCTCGATGCACAGCTCCTGGTCGGCCAGGGATTCGGAGTGCTCGAACGGCAGGTAGAAGAAATAGCGCAGCTCGGGCGCGACTTCCTGGTCGAAGCCGGCGGCGATGGCGGCGCGGGCCACGGCGCGGGCCTTGCCGTCGGTGGCGTAGCCGTGGCCGCTGCGGCGATAGAGATTGCGCGGGAACTGGTCGAGCACGATGACCAGCGCCAGGGCCCCCTCGGGGCTTTCCAGCCAGGCGTCATAGTCGCCGCGGGCGGCCTTGTGGTGGGTGGGCTCGTACTTCAGGCGGATCGCCTCGTCGAAGGCGTGGTTCTTCTCGAACCACTTCTTGGGCCCCGCCTGGGTCCAGAAGCCGAGAATGTCCTGGGGCTGAGCGGCCATCGAATCCTCGCTGCGGGTTTCGTTCAATTGCGGTTCATGCACCGAGCGCGACACTGTCATCAAGGGATGAGCCACGGGCCGGCGCAAGGCCTATTGGAGCTAGAAATGAAACGTCTGATCACCGTCGCCATGATCCTGTCGCTGACGGGCGGCGCGGCGGCGCAGGCTGGCAACGGGGCGTTCGCCGTCGCCCAGCAAGAACAGAACGATCGCGGCGATCGCCCCGCGCGCCAGGATCGTGGCTCGCGCGGCGGCGAGCAAGGCGGCCGCGCCCAGCAGCAGCGTGGCGGCGATCAGGCCGCTCGCCCCGAGCGCGCCGACCGCCCTGATCGCGGCGACCGCCAGGAAGGCGGCTGGCGCGGCGGCGGCGGCCGGGTGAACGATAGCGCGCCCCAGGCGCCGCGCGCCGCCGAGCCGCGTCCGGCTCAGCAAGCGCCCCAGGCGCCCCAGGCCGATCGCGGCCAGGACCGTGGCGGCCGTGGCGACCGTCCTGATCGTGGCGGCTGGCAAGGCGGCCAAGACCGCGG
Organism: Caulobacter sp. SRI_008; assembly: GCF_057586355.1. Classification (NCBI taxonomy): domain Bacteria; kingdom Pseudomonadati; phylum Pseudomonadota; class Alphaproteobacteria; order Caulobacterales; family Caulobacteraceae; genus Caulobacter; species Caulobacter sp. SRI_008. The sequence goes on along the minus strand of NZ_JBYCZS010000003.1, from coordinate 244,214 downwards.
CGTCCAGGATCGCGGCGATCGCGGTCCCGACCGAAACGACCGCAATGATCGCAACGACCGTCCCGGCGGGCAGCCCGATCGTCGTCCCAATGACGGTCGCCCCAATGACGGCCGTCCCGGCGGCTGGCAGGGCGATCGCGGCGGCTCCCGTCCGGGCGCGCAACGCCCTGGCGACCAGCGCTGGCGCGACCGCGACAACGGCCGTCCGCAGTATGACCAGCGTCGCTGGCGGCCCAGCTATCGCTCGGCCCAGCGCTATCGCGCCCCGGCCTACCGCTATCCGCGCGGCTGGTATTCGTTCCGCTGGAGCTTCGGCGACTACCTGCCGGGCGGCTGGTACTCGAGCTACTACTACCTCGACTGGTACCGCTACGGCCTGCCCATGCCGCCGATCGGCTGCGAATGGGTGAGGGTCGGCGGCGACGCCGTCCTGGTCGACGTCTGGTCCGGCCAGGTGCTGAGCGTGTACTACGACCTCTTCTGGTAAGAGGCCCAGGCCTCGCCGGTAGAAAGTCGAAAGCCGCGCTTCCGGAAGGAGGCGCGGCTTTCTCTCTTTCTGAGCGGGGGAAGGGCTCAGGAAGCGGTGATGGTCGGATCCCAGACGAAGTAGCCCAGCACCTGCAGCGAGCCGGAGTGGTACTGCAGCACGGCGAACGAGACGTTGTAGTTGCCCGTGCCGCTCTGGACGATGTCGGCCGTCAGGTAGAAGTCGTACTGCGGCGTCACCGAGTAGGTCGGCGGCAGGGCGATGTTCCCCGGGGTGGTGCCGGGCACCGGGGTCTCGACGTTCAGCAGCTTGCCGCCCGTCGTGGAGGTCACCTGCGTGCCCGAGAAGATCGCGATGTTCTGCAGGTCGGCCGAGTAGCTGGTGTTGCCCGACTGCGAGACCATCCGCCAGCGCACGGTGTCGCCCACGTCGGCCGAGATCGACAGGTCGCCCGAGGCCTGGCCGCTGCGGACATATTCGTTCGGCGCGACCATGTAGGCGTAGTTGTGCCCGATCGGGGTCGGGGCGTTCTGGTTCTGGCTGGGGTTCTGGACGCTCGCGATCAGGTTCGCGGTGTCGACCACGATCTGGATGTCGATGATCTCGCTCATGGGGATGCCCTCCCGTTCTCGCCTCCGGGTGTGGAGGCGGGTTGAGGGTGTTGCGCGTGCAACCTTGAGTCAATTTGGCATATTTATATATCTGAGGTTGTTTTTGCACATTCTTCGCTGAAGGCGAGGCGAGAAAAGGCTTCGTCGCGATCCGCCTTGCCTTTCCGGGGGCTTTTTCGCCTCAGTCGCGGTATTAAGCGTCGCCGATCATCGCTCATGGGCGCGCCCCGCCTTGACGAGGCGGCAAAAAAACGCTCAAACGCCGGCCTTTCCCGCCTCCAGCTTGCGTGAGGCGGGCAGATTGACCAGTCCTGGAGAAGAAATCATGCGCGTCTACTACGACCGCGACGCCGACCTCGCCCGCATCCTGGACCGGAAGATCGCCATCGTAGGCTATGGCAGCCAGGGCCACGCCCACGCGCTCAACCTTCGTGACAGCGGCGCGTCGAACGTGGCCGTCGCCCTGCGCCCGGGTTCGCCCAGCGCCAAGAAGGCCGAAGGCGAAGGCCTGAAGGTTCTGTCGGTGGCCGAAGCCGCCGCCTGGGCCGACCTGATCATGATCCTGGCGCCGGACGAGCACCAGGCCGCGATCTACAAGAACGACATCGCTCCGAACATCCGCGACGGCGCGGCCCTGCTGTTCGCCCACGGCCTGAACGTCCACTTCGGCCTGATCGAGCCGAAGGACACCATCGACGTCCTGATGGTCGCCCCGAAGGGCCCGGGCCACACGGTCCGCGGCGAGTACCAGAAGGGCGGCGGCGTGCCCTGCCTGATCGCGGTGCACCACAACGCCACCGGCAACGCGCTGGACCTCGGCCTGGCCTACGCCTCGGCCATCGGCGGCGGCCGCTCGGGCATCATCGAGACCAACTTCCGCGAAGAATGCGAAACCGACCTGTTCGGCGAGCAGGCCGTCCTCTGCGGCGGCACGGTCGAGCTGATCCGCGCCGGCTTCGAAGTGCTGGTTGAAGCCGGCTACGCGCCGGAAATGGCCTATTTCGAGTGCCTGCACGAGCTGAAGCTGATCGTGGACCTGATCTACGAAGGCGGCATCGCCAACATGAACTACTCGATCTCGAACACCGCCGAGTACGGCGAGTACGTCACCGGCCCGCGCGTCGTGACCGCCGAGACCAAGGCCGAGATGAAGCGCGTGCTGGAAGACATCCAGTCGGGCAAGTTCGTCCGTGACTTCATGCTGGAAAACGCCGTCGGCCAGCCGTCCTTCAAGGCGACCCGCCGTCGCGCTTCCGAGCACCAGATCGAGGAAGTCGGCGCGCGTCTCCGCGGCATGATGCCGTGGATCGCCAAGAACAAGCTGGTGGACGTCACCAAGAACTAAGCTTCCGCCTCACGGCTGAAGACGGAAACGGCGGGCTCGCAAGGGCCCGTCGTTTTTCGTTTGGGCTATCATGCAATCATATGGTTGCGTATATCGCGTGTCGGAGTCATGGTTGGGCAACCAGAAGGTTGCTGAAATGACCGACCGCATCGAGAAGACCATCGTGTTGAACGCGCCGCTGGAGCGCGTCTGGAACGCCATCGCCGACCACGAGCAGTTCGGCGCCTGGTTCCGGGTCAAGCTGGACGGGCCGTTCGTGCCGGGAGAGGCCTCGACCGGCCACATCACCTATCCAGGCTACGAACACATCCAGTGGCGCGCGCAGGTCGTCGCCGTCGAGCCGATGCGGCGGCTGGCCTTCCACTGGCATCCGTACGCCATCGATCCGGCGATCGACTATTCGGGCGAGACCCCGACCCTGGTGGAGTTCCTGCTGACGCCGGAAGGCGACGGCGTGCGGCTGGACGTGATCGAGAGCGGCTTCGACGCCGTGCCGGCCCATCGCCGCGACGAGGCCTTCCGCATGAACGATGGCGGCTGGGCCCAGCAGGTCGAGAACATCAAGGCCCATGTCGAGGCTTGAGGCCGGGGCGCCGGACGCCCCTGATCCCGCCGTCGTGTTCGCCGCCCTGGGCGATCCTACCCGCCTGGCCCTGCTGGACCGGCTCAGCGACGGCCGCCCGCGCTCGATCTCGGCCCTGGCCAGCGGCGGCGACATCACCCGCCAGGCCGTGACCAAGCACCTTCGGGTGCTGGAGGGCGCGGGCCTGGTCGCCAGCCTGCGCGAAGGGCGTGAAAGCCGCTTTGCCTACCGCCCCGAACAGGTGCGGCAGGCGCGGGCCTGGCTCGACACCGTCTCGGCCCGCTGGGACGACGCGCTTGGGCGGCTGAAGGCGTTCGTGGAGGGGGTGTAACGCCCCTCTTCCAGAGGGAGAGGGAGGGGCCCGCCGCGCAGCGGTGGGAGGGTGAGGGGTTACGAGGTCGGACGATGTGCCGGCGCTCCGTCAGACGCCGTAACCCCTCACCCCAATCCTCTCCCTATAGGAGAGGAGTACGCCGCTACCCCAGCACCACCACCGGCCCCCAGGCCACCTGATAGCGGTGCGCGCCGCTGGAGAGGTGCGGGCGCAGCTGCCAGGCGCCGGGCGGGATGACGACCGGCTGGGGGCGTTCGACATAGGTCTGGGTCAGCACCTCGCCGCCGGGGTCCGACAGCGAGAACTGGTCGATGCGCGGGCTGGCGCGGGAGAGGGCGGCGGCGATGGCCTCGACCGAGGGGGCGCGCAGCGGGGCGGGGGCGGCCAGGCGGGCCGAGACCTCGGCATAGACGCCGACGGCGATGACCTCGGGCCCATCGCGCAGGGCCGCGTAGCCGACGTGGGTCAGGCCCGGCGCCAGCAGGTTGGCGCGGTGGCCGGGGCTCGACTTCCACTGGCCCATGATCTGATCGGGGCGGACAGCGCCCGAGGCGTTGCGGCGCATGGCGATGTTCTCGGCCGGGGCGCCGACCAGGTCGCGGGCCAGCAGGCCGACGCGGGCGGCGGGCCCGAAGCCCTCGCGGGTCATATGGTCGTAGATTCGGGTGCGGGCGATGTCGGCGGCGTGGGTGCGGGCGGCCTGGGCCAGGCCCGGGTCGAAGGCCAGCGGCGACAGGCGCCGAGCCTCGCGGAAGGCGTCGCCCTGGTCGAGCAGCTCGCGCTCGAAATCGGCGTCGAAGTCGCCGCGCCGGGCGGCCAGCTGGTCGCGCAGGCGGCGCTCGTAGGCCAGCCAGGTCCGGGCCGGGGCGGCTTGCGCGAGCCCAGGCAGGAAGAGGGCCGCGACGCCAAGGCTGAGGACGGTTCGGCGGGGAAGGGCGGTCATCAGGGCGGGCTTTGGCTCCAATACAGTTGACAGGACAGGCCGGTCGTCCGCTCTAAGGCCGGATGCGACCCGTCCGTTCCCTTTGGCTGGCCGGCCCCGAGGCCTGGCTCCCCGATGCAGAAGCCCAAGACCTGCGGCGCAAGGCCCTGTGTCTGGACGCCGGCTTCACGGCCTTTTCCGGCGCCCAGCCGGCGCCGGGCGACGAGTTCAGCTCCGAGATCCAGGCCCGTGAACTCTACATGGAGCGCATGGCCCAATTGCGTCGGGCCGACGCCGCGATCGTCAATCTCACCCCCTGGCGCGGGCCGTCCTGCGACGCGGCCACGGCCTTCGAGGCGGGGGTGCTGGCGGGGCTGGGCAAGCCGATCTTCGCCTATCTCAACGTCGAGGACGAAAGCCTGGCCGAATATGTCGACCGGGTCGACGTGCTGGTCGGCGCCGAGCGCGGCGAGGACGGGATCTGGCGCGACGAGCACGACTGCGTGGTCGAGGACCTGGGCCTGCCCGAGAGCGTCATGCTGTGGGCCGAGGCGCGGCGGCTGTTCGTGATCGTGACGCCCGAACCGCTGCACGACCTGACCGGGCTGGAGATGTGCCTGCAGGCCCTGCGGCTGTACGCGGAGTAGGGGAAGAGCCCCCTCAGTCGCTCCGCGACAGCTCCCCCAAAGGGGGAGCATCTGGGCGCTCAAGATCCTCCCCCTCTGGGGGAGGTGGTCCGGAGGACCGGAGGGGGCTCGCCGCCCCTTGCCCTCCCATCGCGCATCGGCCACCTTCCGGCCCCGTTTCGAAAGGCCCTTCCATGTCGCGTCCCGCGGCCGCGCCGGCTTCCGGGAAGTCGGGCGGCGTCATCGCCTCGGATCTGATCGAGCTGCTGCGCCTGGCTGGGCCGGTGGTGCTGTCGCGCCTGGGCATCATGGTGATGGGCCTGACCGACGCCATCGTAGTGGGGCACTATTCGGCCAGGCAGTTGGGCTTCCACGCCATGGCCTGGGCCCCGACCTCGGTGTTCGTCACCGTGACGGTCGGCCTGCTGGTCGGGACCCAGGTGATGGGCTCGCGAGCGCTCGGGGCGGGGCGGCTGCACGAGGCCGGAGCGGTGCTGCACCGGGGCGTGAAATATGGCCTGTGGCTGGGTCTTGCCGGCTCGGTGCTGCTGGCCCTGGCCGCGCCGCCGCTGCTGCACCATGTCGGCATCGACAAGGCCCTGGCCGACGGCGCGACCGCGCCGCTGATCGTCTTCTCGCTGTCGCTGACGCCCTATGCGCTGAGCGTCGCCTTGAGCTTCTGGCTCGAGGGGCTGGGCCGCCCTGGCCTGGTGACCGTGACGATGTGGATCGCCAACCTGATCAACCTCGGGGTCAACCTGCTGCTGGTGCCCGGCGTCATGGGCCTGCCGGCCCTGGGCGCGGTCGGCGCGGCCTGGGCGACCTTCGTGGCCCGCACCGCCTTCACGATCATGCTGGTCGTGGTCATCGTCCGGCTTAAGGACGCCCGGGCGCTGGGCGTGTTCGACAAGCCGGGCCGCGACCGCGCCGCCGAGAAGGACCAGCGCCGGGTCGGCTACGGGGCCGGCACGTCCAACCTGTTCGAGGTGTCGGCCTTCGCCGGCATGAGCCTGGTGGCGGGCTGGCTGGGCGGGCTGAACGTCGCGGCCTGGGCGGTGGTGCTGAACGTGGCCGGGGTGATCTTCATGGTGCCGCTGGGTCTGGCCACCGCCACGGCGGTGCAGGTCGGCCGGGCGCATGGCGCGCGCGATCCGGCGGGCATGAGCCGCGCCGGCTGGATCGCCTTCGGCGTCACGGCGGTGTTTTCGCTGATCGTGGCGCTGCTGCTCTATCCGCTGCGCCACCTGGTGGCCGGCGCCTACACCGCCGATCCCGCCGCCATCGCTCTGATCGCGCCGGCCCTGGTGCTGACCTGCCTGTTCCTGGTGCCCGACGCCGTGCAGGTGGTCTGCGCCCAGGCCCTGCGGGCGCGGGGCGAGGTCTGGATCCCCGCCGGCACCCACATGGTCGCCTACGCCCTGATCATGGGGCCGCTGGCCTGGTGGCTGGCCCTGCCGATGAAGATGGGCGTCAACGGCATCGTCTGGTCGGTGATCGTCACCAGCTTCGCGGCGGCGGCGATGCTGCTGGGGCGGTATCGGATGCTGGATAAGCGGGGCTGAACGCCTGCGGCGGCCCCCTCAGTCGGCTTCGCCGACAGCTCCCCCAGAGGGGGAGCATCTTTGCAGCGTAAATCCTCCCCCTCTGGGGGAGGTGGCCCGGAGGGCCGGAGGGGGAGCCGCGAAGCGGCTTAGACGCCGGCTCCGAGGATCCAGCCTTCCTGGGTCTGCACGTCCTCGACCAGTTCGGCCGGCGCGTCCTTGCCCGGACCGAACAGCGCGGCCAGCTTGCCGGCCTCGTCGAGCTTGGCGAAGTGTTCGGCGAGGGTGCGCACCTGGGCCAGGTCCTTGATCTCGCCAGGGCCGGGGACGGCCTTGACCAGCGAGGGATAGACCTCGGCGGCCACGACCTCGACGCCGTCGAGATCGGCCTCGGTCAGGGTCTTGAAGCCGGTCTCGAACGGCCACACGCGGACGGTCTCGCCGCGGGCGTCCTTCAGGCGGCGCACGGCTGGGATGCCCATGATCGCCTGGCCGCCGACCGAGCCATTGTAATAGAGCTTCCAGATCGAGTGCGCGCCCTTGGCGGCGACATCGGCGTGGCGGAACTCCGGCAGGTCGTCCGGCCCGTGTTCACGCGTGCGCTTGGGCTGCAGGGTGGTCAGGGCGTCCTTGGGCGGGCAGCCCCAGAACGGGAACGGCCCGCCGGTCAGGCGGCGGTTGATCTCGGAACCCACGCCGAAGCGGTTGTTGGTATTGTCGGCCTTGTCCTTGACCATCTTATTCAGCTGGTCCCAGACCGCGCGCCAGGGCTTGTCGCCCGGCAGGTTCAGGGCCTGGGAGAAGCCGCGCGGGAAGCCCAGCGGGAAGTCGAAGCCCAGCAGGGCGCGCTCGCCGCGCTTCTTCAGGTCGTCGAGGACGACGGCGATCTTGGCCTCGGCCTCCTGGCGGGTGGCCGGATTGAAGCTCTCGAAGGTCAGGCGGAAGCGCACGTCGCGCTTGAGCACGCCGATCCAGACGGAATCCGCGCCCGTGGTCGGCTTGGCCGCCGCGCTCCAGTCGACGATCACATAGGCGCTGAAAAGCCGCGACACAGCGAAGGCTCCGTCAAATCCAAACGAAGCGCGCTTCTACTCCCCCGGAGGGCGAGCCGCCAGATGTTGCGAAGCTTGAGTAGCTGTTTCTGGGCGGCCGAAAACAAAAAGCCCCGCCGGTGAGGGCGGGGCTTTTCATATCGGGGCGAAGAGTGATCAGGCCGCGTTCTGCTCGGCGGTCGCCAGCGGCGCGGCCGGGGCCTTGCCGACCTTCCAGCGGGCCGGCGGTTCGCAGACCGGGCCGAGGGCGGCGCGGACGATGGCCGGCGGGGTGCGTTCGTCGGGGGTCATGAACAGGCCGTTGGCCTTCAAAGCAAGGCCCGCGGCCTTGCTGGCGCCCAGCATGGTCAGCGGCACGGCCAGGATCAGGCCGGCCAGGATCGGGGCGGTGGCGGTCAGCAGGTCCGGCGTGAACCAGAACATCGCGGCCAGGCCCAGGCCCGTGGCGCTGATCCAGCCCATGGCGGCGCAGGCCTCCTTGAAGGCGACCTTGTCTGCGTCGCGGCGCTGGGCGCTCCAGCCGCCGACGCGGCCGGCCAGGATTTCCGCGAGGGCGCGGGTCTGGGTGAACATCAGCATCGGGGCGACCAGGGCCGAGAGCAGCATCTCGACGCCCAGGCCGGCCATCACCCGGCGACGGCCGCCGAAGCCCTTGATCTCGTGCTTGCGCATGAAGATCAGGGTGGCGCCCATGATCTTGGGGCCGAACAGCAGCACGAAGGTGATGATCATCGCCCAGGCGGTGGCCTGGATCTCGCGCCAGTCGATCAGGGCGTGGGCGGCGGCCTGCAGGTCGGCCATGGTGAAGGCGGCCTTCTTGACCTCGGGCATCAGGGCCCGCGAGATCACGCCGGCCGACAGGGCCACGAACCAGATCGGCGACAGGGCGTAGCTCAGCACGCCGATCACCAGGTGCAGGCGGCTCATCCAGTGCAGGCCCGGCAGGCCGATCAGCGGCACGTGCTGGACGTTGCCCCGGCACCAGCGGCGGTCGCGGGTGGCGAAGTCGAGCAGGTTGGAGGGGCTCTCCTCGTACGAGCCTTCCAGGTAGGGGGCCAGGTGCACGGCCCAGCCGCCGCGGCGCAGCAGGGCGCTTTCCAGGGCGTCGTGGCTCATCACCTCGCCGCCGAAGGGCTTGGGGCCGTTCAGCGAGGGCAGGCCGCAGGTCTGGGCGAAGGCCTTGGTGCGGATGATGGCGTTGTGGCCCCAGAACGAGCTTTCCGAACCCGACCACCAGGCCAGGCCCGTCCAGGCCACGCGGCCGTAGAGCTTGGTGGCGAACTGCAGGGTGCGGGCGAAGATGGTCTGGCCGTTGATGATCGTCGGCATGGTCTGGATCAGACCCACGCCCGGGTGGCGCTCCATGGCGTCGGCCAGGCGGACCATGGCGTCGCCGGTCATCAGGCTGTCGGCGTCCAGCACGAGCATGTGCTCGTAGTCGCCGCCCCAGCGGGCGACCCAGTCGGCGACGTTGCCGGCCTTGCGGCCCGCGTTGTCGGGGCGGCGGCGATAGAAGGCGTGGCTGGAGGCCTCGCGACGGAAGCGGGCGAAGCAGGCCTGCTCGGCCAGGGCCACGGCCGCGTCGCGGGTGTCGGAGATGATGAAGATGTCGAAGGCGCGGCTGTTGCCCGTCTCGGCGATCGAGGCGTCCATGGCCCGCAGGCGGGCGAACACCGCCTGGGCGTCTTCGTTGTAGACCGGCATCAGGATCGCCGTGCGGGCGCGCGGCTTGGGCATGGGTTTGCTGCTGTCGATGCCCAGCGGGTCCTTCGGCGTGCGCAGCAGCACCACGAAGCCGGCGACGGCGGTGACGAACCACAGGGCCAGCGCCAGGAACAGCGGGGCCAGCAGGGTCAGGCAGACAGCTTCCAGGCGGGTGACGCCGCCCAGGGCCACGGTGTCGAACGTGGCCTTCCAGCCGGCCGCGCCCATGATGGCGGTGGCGATGAACACCACCCAGCGGCGCATGACCGTTTCCGAACCCGGGGTGCTGACGGCGCGGGCCGCGCCCTGCCAGAAGCCCAGCGGCTGGACCGGCATGGCCAGCGGCGCCTCGGTCGGGATTTCGACCCGGTCGCGCGGAGAGATCACGGTTTCGAAGGCCACCGGGGTGGAGGTGGCCAGGTCGAAGAAGGCGCCGCGTTCGGTCATCGGTTCCGTCTCGGTGATCCGACCGTGGTCGGACGAAATGCAGAGCTTCGATTTCACGCCGAACGCCTTCACGGGACGCCTCCGGTCCGCTAGGGATCGGCTGCGTTCAGGGAGGGGTCTGGCGTTGCACGAAGTCCGGCGGAGGAACCGCCGACGCATCTAGAGTAAAACTTCGATCACGAAATCGCTATCGAAAATGTGATCGATTTCGCAGGTGCGGTGAAAAATCTGTGCAAATGCGCGTAACGGCGCGGCCGGAAGTCGCTAAGGGATTGGGTAAGGCTATGAAGTTCAAGGCAGTTTTGGCGTTTCTCGCGGTTGCGAGCCTGGCCGCCTGCGGGCCCGCCCCGAAGGGCGACAGCGCCACGCCGCCCGCCGCCCGGCCCGCGCCGCGGATCTCGACCGCCCCCGAGCACGAGACTCAAGGCGTGATCGCCACGGTCGACGGCCAGGTTCTCACGCTCGATCACGACGGCGCGAGCGCCGCGCCGCTGCCGGCCGGCCGCACGACCTTCCAGGCCTATGGCGACGTCCTGGCCGAAGCCCCGCTCGAACCCGGCGCGCGGGTGACGTTCAAGTTCCGCAAGGTCGCGGTTGGCGAAGGCTGGGAACTGACGGAGATGCGGGGGCGGTGAACCCCCTCCGGCCCTCCGGGCCACCTCCCCCAGAGGGGGAGGATCTACGCCGCAGATGCTCCCCCTCTGGGGGAGCTGTCGCGAAGCGACTGAGGGGGCCTTCGCCCCTACAGCTTCACCAGCATCTTCCCCAGGTTCTCGCCCGAGAACAGTTTGATGAAGGCCTCGGGCGCGCGGTCGACGCCTTCCAGCACGGTGTCCTTCCAGGTCAGCTTCCCCGAACCGATCCAATCGGCCATGTCGCGCACGAAGGCGGGGAACAGGTCGTAGTGGTTGGAGACGATGAAGCCTTCGAGGCGAAGGCTCTTGCCCACCGCCTGGATGATGTTGGCCGGGCCGGTCGGGCGGCCGGTGTCGTTGTACTGCGAGATCATCCCGCACAGGGCGAAGCGACCGAACGGCCGGGCCGAGTTCAGGGCCGCTTCCAGGTGCGCGCCGCCGACGTTCTCGAAATAGACGTCGATGCCCTTGGGGGCGACCTTGGCCAGCTCCGCCACCACGTCGGGCGTGGCCTTGTAGTCGATCACGTGGTCGACGCCGATCGACTTGAGGAAGGCGACCTTCTCCGGTCCGCCGGCCGAGCCGATCACCGTGTGGCCCTTGATCTTGGCGATCTGGCAGACGACCGAGCCGACCGCGCCGGCGGCGGCCGAGACGAAGACGACGTCGCCTTCCTTCAGGCCGGCCACCCGCAGCAGGCCGGCATAGGCGGTCATGCCGGGCATGCCGGCCACGCCCAGGAACGCCTGGGGCGGCATGCCGTGGGTGGAAAGCTTCATGATCCCGCCCATCGGCCCGGCGGCGGCCAGGGCTTTCGGATGGGCGTTGTAGGCCTCGCGCCAGCCGAACATCGAGCTGACCAGGTCGCCGACCTTGAAGTCCGGATCGTTGGAAGCCGTCACCTCGCCGACCGCGCCGCCTTGCAGGGCCTTGCCCAGCTCGAACGGCGGCACATAGCTCTTCCGGTCGGTCATGCGGCCGCGCATGTAGGGATCGACCGACATGTAGAGGTTCTTGACCTGGATCTCGCCGTCGCCGGGCGGGGGCAGGTCGACGCTGGCCAGTTCGAAGTTCTCGGCGGTCGGCACGCCGACGGGACGGCTCTTGAGGCGGATCTCACGCGACGTGGTCATGGCGACCTCCCTTTTCTGGCTTTTGGGCCTTTGTGTTCTGGTTCAAACGAATGTTTAGCGCTGGTCCGCGTCGCCCGCCAAAGCTTTTCGCGGCATCCCGAAGCGGCTAGAGACAGCGCCCATGACCCAAGATGCTCAAGTCAAAACCCTCAAGGCTGGCGTTGTCGGCGCCGGCGTGTTCGGTGGCTACCACGCGAAGAAATACGCCGAGCTGCCGGGCGTCGATCTGGTCGGCGTGTTCGACATCGACCTGGCGCGCGCGCAAGCCCTGGCCGGCCCGCTGGGCGCCAAGGCCTATGACGACATGGAGGCCTTCCTGGCCGCGGTCGACGTCGTCACCGTCGCCACCCCGGCCGTGCACCACGCCAAGGCGGCGCTGGCGGCGCTGAAGGCCGGCAAGCCGGTCTATTCCGAAAAACCCCTGGCGGTGTCTCCGGAAGACGCCGACGCCTTGATCGCCGCCGCCGCCAAGTCGGGCGTGGCTCTGGCCTGCGGCCACCAGGAGCGGGTGGTGTTCCAGGCCATGGGCCTGCTGGATATTCCCGAACAGCCGCTGCGCCTGGAAGCGGTGCGTCGCGGCACGCCGTCGGAGCGCAATCTCGACGTCTCGGTGGTGCTGGACCTGATGATCCACGACATCGACCTGGCCCTGGCGCTGTGCGCCGCCGATCCGGTGGCCGTGGAAGGCGAGGGCGAGGCCGCGCGCGGCTACGGCCTGGACTGGGTGAAGGTGGAAGCCACTTTCGCGAATGGGTTCACCGCCGTGTTCGACAGCTCCCGCGTCGCAGAGGCCCGCGAGCGGACGATGAAGGTGGTCTACCCCTCGGGCGAGGTCGAGATCGACTTCCTGGCCCGCACCTTCCGCAACACCACGCCGTTCCCGCTGATCGAGGACTTCACCGAGACCCCGGCCGGCAAGGACCCCCTGGGCCAGAGCGTCGCCGGCTTCCTGAAGGCCGTGCGCGGCGAGGCTCCGCGTCCGGTGGTGACGGGGGAAGAGGCCGCCCGGGCGCTGGACCTGGCGCTGGCGGTCGAGCACTCGGTGGATTGAGTTCCACCTGCGTCGTCATCCCGGCCGAAGCGCGTAGCGCGTAGAGCCGGGACCCAGGGGACTGGGCTCCACGCCAGGGTTCGCCGCCCGCCGGTTGCCGGTCGTCGTCGCATTGCGGCTGCCCCTGGGTCCCGGCTCTCCGCTACGCTGCGGCCGGGATGACGATCGTGGGGGAGGGGAAGCGTGAGGGGCCTCAGCCCTTCCGCCCCTTCAGGCTCGTCACCTGCAACACGCTGGCCACCGCCGCCAGGCCCGCGCCCATCAGGGCCACGCTGTTCCAGCCGCCGAGGTTCCAGGCAGCGGCCGCCGCCGCCGAGCCGGCCGCTCCGCCTAGGAACATCCCGCCCATGAACAGGGTGTTCAGCCGCGCCCGGGCCTCGGGCTTCAGCGCGTAGACGAGGTGCTGGTTGGAGACCAGCGCCCCCTGGATGGCGAAGTCGAGCAGGACGACGCCCGCGATCAGGCCGGCGATCGAGATCCAGGTTCCGAACAGGATCCACGAGGCCAGGGTCAGCACGGCCCCCAGGGCGATCGTCAGGTGCGGGCCGCGCTTGTCGGCGACGCGGCCGGCGATCGGGGCGGCCAGCACGCCGACCACGCCGACGATGCCGAACAGGCCGGCGACGTCCGCGCCCAGGTGGAAGCGGGCCTGAAGCTGCAGGGCCAGGATCGTCCAGAAGGCGGTGAAGGCGGCGAACAGGCTGGCCTGGGTCAGGGTCGCCAGGCGCAGGGCCGGGAACTCGCGCCACAGCTTGCCCAGCGAGCCGAGCAGGCCGGCGTAGGTCAGGTCGGCGTCCGGCTTGCTGCGCGGCAGGGCCAGGGCCATCAGGCCGGCGGCGGCCAGGGCGATCGGCGCGCCCAGCCAGAACATCGCCCGCCAGCCGCCGTGCGCGCCCACGAAGCCGGCCAGGGTGCGCGACAGCAGGATGCCGCACAGCAGGCCCGACATCACGACGCCCACGGTCTGGCCGCGCCGCTCGGGCACCGAGAGATGGGCGGCGAAGGGCACGATCTGCTGGGCCACGGTCGCGCCGGCCCCGACCAGCAGCGAGGCGACCAGCAGCAGGCCGGTGTTCGGCGCCAGGGCTGCGGCGACCAGGGCCAGGGCCAGCACCAGGAACTGCACGACGATCAGGCTCTTGCGCTCCACCCGGTCGCCCAGCGGCGTCAGCAGGAAGAGGCCGGCGGCGTAGCCCAGCTGGGTGGCGGTCGGCACGAAGGCGGTCAGCGGGCCGGGCAGGTCGCGCTCGATCAGGCCCAGCATCGGCTGGTTGTAATAGATGTTGGCCACGGCCAGGCCCGCGGCGGCGGCCATGGCGAAGGTCAGGCCCTTGCCCAGGGCGTGGGTGTTGGAGGTGTCGGCGGGAAGGGCGGCTGTGCTCATGATCGGCTCCAGGCCGCCCGGCGAGGGGGAGGGGGCGGCGTTCCGTGTCAGTCGCCCGGCTATATAGAGTATCCCCGATCCGTTTATAGTACGGTCTTGCGTTAAGTCGGCATAACGGAATTCGATAGAATGGATCTCGCGGACGTCGGCGTCTTCGTGGAGGCCGCGCGGGCCGGCAGCCTGGCGGGCGCGGCCCGGCGGCTGGGCGTCACGCCCATGGCCGCCTCGCGCCGGATGGCGGCCCTGGAGCAGGAGGTCGGGGCGCGCCTCGTCCACCGCACCACCCGCGCCCTGTCGCTGACCCCCGAGGGCGAGGCGTTCCTGCCTCACGCCCAGGCCATGCTGGAAGGCGAGGCGGCGGCCCGCGCCGCGATCCGGCCGTCCGACGCCGGGGCCTCGGGCCTGCTGCGCGTCACCGCCTCGGCCGCTTTCGGCCGCAAGGTCGTCGCCCCGGCGGCGGCCGCGTTCATGCACGCCAATCCCGAGGTCAGCATCGATCTGCTGCTGACCGACAGCGTGGTCGACATCGTCGCCGCGGGCCTCGATCTGGCCATCCGCATCGCGCCCCTGCGCGACAACTCGCTGGTCGCCCGCCGGCTGGCCGGCAACCCCCGCGCCCTCTACGCCGCGCCGGCCTATCTGGAGCGTCGCGGGGCGCCGGCCCGCCTGGCCGATCTGGCCGAGCACGAATGCCTGGCGATGAGCGGAACCACCCACTGGTCGTTCGAGGCCGGGGGGCGGGCCGTGCAGCAGAAGGTCGCCGGCCGCTTCACCGCCTCGGGCATCGAGGGCCTGCACCAAGCCTGCCTCGGCGGGCTGGGGATCACCCCGCTGTCGGCCTGGGACGTGCGCGACGAGGTCGCCGCCGGCCGGCTGATCGAGCTGCCGCTGGCCGACGCCGCCTTGCCCGGCTGGTCGATCTGGGCCGTCTATCCGACCGCCCGCCTGGCCCCGCCCAAGGTCCGCCTGTTCGTCGCCGCCCTGGCCGAGCGGCTTGGTGAAGGTCTGGGCGAAGGCTTGGGCGAGGCCTGAACCGTCAGTCGCCCTTGGCGGCGGGCGCGAGGCCCGCCTCGTCCAGTTCGTCGCCGGCCTTGGCGTTGAGCACCTTGGCGGCGGCGATGTCGTCGCGGCCGCCGGCCTCGTCGCCCCGGCGCAGCTTCACCAGGCCGCGGCCGTAGAGGCTGGCGGCCTGCCGCGGCGCCAGCTTCAGCGCCTGGTCGTAGCGTTGCAGGGCGACGTCGAAGCGGCCGTCGCGCAGCGCCACCAGGGCGTAGCTGTCCCAGTAGGCGGCATCCTTGGGCTCCAGCTTGACCGCTTCGGCGCAGTCGCTCTCGGCGCCCTTCAGCTCGACATTGGCCAGGGCGCGCTCCCAGCAGCGGCTGTTCAGGGCCCAGCCGTCGCGTCGGCGCGCGATCAAGGCGTCGTACAGCGCGGCCGCTTCGGCGCCGCGGCCGGCGGCGCGCAGGGCCAGGGCCTTGGCGTCCAGGTTGTCGATGTCGACCGGGTTCATCCGCAACGCTTCGTCGAGATCGGCGAGGGCCTCGTCGGTCCGGCCCAGGCGACGCAGGGCGTAGGCCCGATTGCGCAGGTTGATCGGGTCCTCCGGCTGCAGGTGCACGGCGGTCTCGAAGTCGGCGAGCGCGGCCTCCATGTGACCCAGCTGGATGTTGAGCGCGGCCCGGCGGCGCAGGGCGACGATGTTGTCGGGCGCCAGTTTCACGGCCCGCTCGGCGCCCTTCAGCGCCAGGTCGCTGCGGCCCATGGCCTGGGCCGTATCGGCGAAGGCCTCGGCGACCTCCAGCTCGTCGTCGCGCGACGCGAACGTCGCCTCCATCGCCGCCAGGCCGGCGTCGGTCTGGCCAAGACCGGCCAGGATCCTGCCGCGCTGTATCGCCAGCACCGGGTCGTCGTCGGTCTTCAGCGCCTTGTCGACGAAGGCCAGGCCCTTGGCGGGCGAGGTCGTAGCGATCGCCAGGGCCTTGAGGCGGACGGCCGGACGGAAGCCGGGGCTCTTGGCCAAAGCCTTGTCGGCCACGGCGAGCGCCTTCTCCGGCTTGCCCGTGGTCTGGTAGTAGGCGCCGATCCCCACCAGTTCGGCCGGGTCCTGCGCCGTTTCCTCGGCCGGCTTGGCCGGGCCTTCGTCCGTCGCGCGGTACTGGAAGACGCGCGAGACCTTGTTGTCGAACTTCGGAAGCTTCTTGTTGAGCAGCTTGGCCTCTTCGGCCGAGACCTCGGGCTCGTAGACGCGGCGGGTCATGGTGGTGCGCATGACGCCGCGCTCCAGGTCGGCCTGGCGCCAGTAGGCGGTTCCGCCCAGCCGGTCGTCGACCGGACTGGCCATGAAGCTCCACTTCCAGCCGTCGGTTTCCGGCGGCAGTCGAATGAGGGTGGTCCAGCGCCGGTAGATCGGGAATTCGGTCTGCCAGGGGGCGGTCTGGTCCTGCTCCTTGGGCCGCTTGTAGGGCGAGGGCGGGCTGAAGCCCGCGCTGGAGATGTCGAACGCGCGGCCGTCGGTCGCGTCGCCTTCCCAGTCGAGTTCGCCTTCGCCGGTCATGGTCAGCAGCATCTGCTTGCGGACCGCGTCGTAGGTCCAGCCGACGGTCTCGGGCTCGACCCAGTCGTTGGCCTTGCTCCAATAGCCCTTGAGGGCGCGGTCGGCGTCGTCCTTTGAGAGCTGGGCCAGCGCGGTCTTGAAGGCGAAGGCCTGGTCGCCGCGGACGATGTTCTCGGCGGTCACCTTGGCAGGGGCGTCGAAGCCGGCCGAGGCGTCGATCTCCAGCAGGAAGCCTTCCTGCGCCAGCAGCGGCGCCTCGGGCTTGAAGGCGGTCAGGCTGGTCGCGCCGGCGCGGACGGGCAGGAACCAGTGGAAGTCGGGCTCGGGGATGGACTTGAGGTCCAGGTCGCCCATGCGCGTGCCGTCCAGCCAGTAGGCGCGGCCGCCGATGACGGCGCGCACCAGGATGTGGTCGAAGGCGCTGACCATCGGCAGGCGCTTGTCGAGGCCGTCGTCGTTCTGGCTCTGGATCAGGACCGGCTCGGCCTCGATCCCCAGTTCGCGCAGCAGGGCCAGCAGCAGCACGGTCTTGGCCTTGCAGTCGCCGAACCGCCGCGACCAGGTGTCCTCGGCCGAGGCCGGACGATAGTTGCCGTCGTCCAGGCCGATATAGACGTAGCGGATCTGTTCCTGGACCAGGGCCAGGGCCGCCGCGGCGCGGGCCGTCGGGTCCTTGTGGGCGGCGGCGATCCTGGCCGCCTCGGCCTTGATCGGCGAGGCCGGCGCCAACTGGGCGGCCTTGTCGTAGATCGGCCAGAGCAGGTTCGACACCTCGCTCCAGCCGCCGAAGCTGCTGAACTGCACCAGGCGGCGGATGTTGTAGCGCAGCGGCGCGCCGTCGGCGGCGATGGCGCTCTTGGGATCGCGCATCTCCAGGGTCAGCACGTTGTCGGCGCCCTGGCGCACGGGCTCCAGCTTGCCCAGGTCCGGCGAGGCCGACCATTGCAGCGGCCGGTCGACCGGCCAGACAAGCCGCGTGCGATAGGCGCCGGCCGCGCCGACCGAGGGCAGCATCATGCCGCCCTGCGAGCGGTCGCCCAGGGTCGGGTCGCGTCGGCTGATTGTGGCGGCGAACTGCAGTTCGTCGCCGACCTGCAGGCCCGGCGCCTGCAGATTGGCGGTTAGGTCGCCGGCCAGCATGGCGGCCTCGAGATTGTTCTCGCGTTGGATGACGCCGAACTTGGTCTTGGCCAGCACGTCGATCTCGCGGCCGTCGCGCAGGATCTTCAGCATGTGCACGCGGATCTCGTCGGACGACGGGTTCCACACCGCCATCACGTTGCCCAGGGCCAGGGCCTCGGGCTTGAGGATCTTGATGCGGTAGCTGGTGTAGAACTCGTCGTGGTCGGCGCCGAGGCGGGTCTGCACGTCGTTGTAGACGAACTGGGCGGCGGCGCCTTCGGGCGGGGCCGTGTCGGTCGGGGCGGGCGGCGCGGCGACCCAGGCCGGGGCGGGCCCGTACTTGACCACGTTCGATCCCGCATGCGCCACGCCGGCCGCGGCCACAAGCGCCGTCGCCGCAATACCCCAGACTCGCATTTCACGCCCCCGCTACTCGGAGCGGGACAATAGCCGAGCTTGCGGCGCAGGCAACTTTCGGACGAGCGATCGCGCGAGGTCTCGTGAACCTGTCGCTCGGGCGAGCAGCGATATCCCTCTTCGTCGCATGGTTTTCATTGTTTGCAGGCCGCCGCCGGTCCATCCGGGGGTCTGTCCTTATCTGCCGGAGCTCCGCCTTGACCGACGATCGCACCCACAAAGCGCGCATGCTGGCCGGCGACCTCTACGACCCGCTGGACGCCGAGATCGTCGCCGACCAGGAGCAGGCGCTGGACTGGATGGAGCGCTACAACGCTCCCGGCCAGACCCTCGCCCAGCGCATGGCGTTGCTGAAGGAGCGGTTCGGAAGCGTGGGCCTGGGCGCCAACATCCGGGCGCCGTTCCACTGCGACTACGGCTACAACATCGTGCTGGGCGACGGGGTGTTCATGAACTTCGGCTGCGTGATCCTCGACGTGACGACGGTCACGATCGGCGACCGCACGATGATCGGCCCGCACGTGAAGATCTTCGCCGCCGACCATCCGCGCGACGCCGAGACCCGCCGTTCGGGGCTGGAGTTCGGCCGCCCGGTGACCATCGGCAAGGACGTCTGGATCGGCGGCGGGGCGATCATCGTTCCGGGCGTGACGATCGGCGACGGCGCGGTGATCGGGGCCGGGGCGGTGGTCACTCGCGACGTGCCGACCGGCGCGACGGCGGTGGGCAACCCGGCCCGCGTGAAGGGCTGACAAAAAAGATCCGGCAGGATGTCGGGAGCGTCGAGGCTCAAACGTCCTCTGGCCGACACAGCTTAGGGAGCCGCATCATGCGCATGATCTTCGTCAACCTGCCGGTCGCCGACCTCGACCGCTCCAAGGCCTTCTTCGAGGCCCTGGGCTTTTCGATCAATCCGCAGTTCTCCGACGAGACCGCCGCCTGCGTGGTGGTGTCCGACGTGATCCACGTCATGCTGCTGACCCACGACAAGTTCCGCCAGTTCATCAACGGCGACATCGCCGACGCCTTCAAGGCCACCGAGGTCCTGACCTGCCTGTCGGCCGACAGTCGGGCCGAGGTCGACAGCCTCTTGGCCAACGCCCTGGCCAACGGCGGCCGCGAATGGAAGCCGGTCATGGACATGGGCCCGATGTACGGCGCCAGCTTCCAGGACCCCGACGGCCACGTCTGGGAGGTGCTGTTCATGGACATGGCGGCGATGGCGCAGTGCGGCTGATCAAGGCTAGGCCGGAAGCGACATTCATCCGCTCGCTCCCCAAATCCGTGTTTCCCCGCGCAGGCGGGGATCCAAGCTGATTTTCAGGATGAGGCGCGTCCGCGGGCGATCCGCCGGCTCGGCTTGGATCCCCGCCTTCGCGGGGAGGCTCGGTAGAAAAGTGGTTCAAGCTCGTCAGGGAGGGCAGGGACGTGTCGGTAGGGCGGCTGATCGTCTGTCGGAGATCATTTCAGGATTGAAACTCAGTCGCAGTTGCGCCAATAGCCGGCCCTCTCTTTCTGGGGATGGTCATGCGACTTTGCTTCTCGCGCGCCGCCGCTCGGCGCGCCCTGTTCTCGACGCTCAGCCTGGCGGCGCTGTCGATCGCCGCCGGCGCCCACGCCCAGGCGCCTAAAGCTGACGACGTCGAACAGGTGGTCGTCACCGCCGCCCGCACCAAGCTGCCGGTCACGGCCCTGCCGCTGACCGTCGACGTGGTGGGCGCCGAAGCCCTGAACCAGCAGGTGGCCATCAGCGGCTCGATCGTCGACGCCCTGTCGACCCTGTCGCCGTCGTTCTCGCCCACCCGCCAGAAGCTGTCGGGCTCGGGCGAGAGCCTGCGCGGCCGCTCGCCGCTCTACGCCATCAACGGCATCCCGCAGTCGACCCCAATCCGCGACGGCTCGCGCGACGGCTACACCATCGATCCGTTCTTCGTGGACCGGGTCGAGCTGATCTACGGCTCCAACGCCCTGCAGGGCATCGGCGCCACCGGCGGCGTGGTCAACCAGGTGACGGTCGGCCCGCCCAAGAACGACGGCGTCTCGGGCCGCACCCTGGTGCAGAGCACGATCGGCCATGACCTGGGCGACAGCGTCGGCGGCAAGGTCGCGGGCCTTCTCGCTTGGCGTGGCGGCGCGTTCGACGCCACCGGCGGCGTGGCCTACGAGACCCGCGGCGCCTTCTACGACGCCGACGGCCGCCGCATCGGCATGGACAACACCCAGGGCGACGTCCAGGATTCCAAGAGCCTGTCGGTGTTCGGCCGCTTTGGCTGGCAGCTGGGCGACAGCACCCGCCTGGACGTGGTCGCCAACCGCTTCGAGCTGAAGGGCGACGGCGATTACGTGACCGTCACCGGCACGGCCGCGGCCGTCACCGACGGCAATCGCGCCACGCGCCTGCCCACCACTTCGGTGCGCGGTCCGGTTCCGGGCAAGCCGGCCGCCAACCGCGTCGAGACCCTGTCGGCCTCGCTGACCAGCGGCGAAGTGCTCGGCGGCGACTTCACCGCCCAGGTGTTCTTCAACCGCTCGCGCGACACCTTCGGCGGCGACCGCAACGCCACCTTCCAGGACGTCAGCATCGCCCCGTCTGGCACGCTGTTCGACCAGTCGTCGAACCGCTCGCGCAAGCTGGGCGCGCGCCTGAACTACGAGCGCGAAGTTCCGGGCATCCAGGGCCTGACCGCCACCGTCGGCCTCGACGCCATGAACGACCGCACCGAGCAACTGCTGATCGCCACCGGCCGCGCCTGGGTGCCGCCGACCAAGTTCCAGAGCGTCGCGCCCTTCGTCCAGGGCAACTACGCCCTGCTGGACGGCAAGCTGCGCCTGGCCGGCGGCCTGCGCTTCGAGAACGTCCAGCTGAAGGTCGACGACTTCACGACCCTGGCCTCCTACGGCTCGCGCAAGGTCGCGGGCGGCGATCCGGAGTTCAAGTCGACCCTGGCCAACGGCGGCGTCGTGCTGGAGCCAGCCTCGGGCCTGCGCCTCTACGCCAGCTACGCCGAGGGCTACACCGTGCCGGACGTCGGCCGGATCCTGCGCAGCATCAACGTCGCCGGCGTGGACGTGGACAGCTACCTCAACATCGAGCCGATCGTGTCGAACAACCGCGAGATCGGCGGCGAGTGGAAGCGCGGGCCGTTCGACGCCAGCGTCGCCTATTTCTGGTCGTCGTCGAAGCTGGGCCAGCTGCTGGTCAAGAACACCGGCGGCATCTTCGACGTGCAGCGCCAGAAGGTGGCCATCGAGGGCCTGGAGCTGAACGTCAAGGCCAGGACCCCGGTCCCGGGCCTGGGCGTCTCGGCTGGCTACGCCCGCCTGCGCGGCGAGACCGACGCCAACGGCGACGGCAAGCTCGACACCGATCTCGACGGCGCCAACATCTCCCCCGACCGGGTGAACCTGGCGGCCGACTACCGCGCCGGCAAGCTGGCCCTCCGTCTGCAGGTCCAGACCTATCTGCAGCGCGACATGAGCCACGCCCTCGTGAAGGACGACTTCTCGGGCTACACCCTGGTGGACGCCTTCGCCCGCTACGAACTGCCGGTGGGGGCGCTGTCGCTGGGGGTCCAGAACCTGCTGAACGAGCAGTACATCACCTACAACTCCGACACCGTGCTGCCGGCCAAGGACAAGTTCTACGCCGGCCGCGGCCGCACCGCGACGCTGGGCTGGGAAGCGCGCTTCTGATGAAGACGCTGCGGCTCCTGCATCGCTGGGCCGGCGGCCTGATCGGCCTGCTGCTGGCCGTGCTCGGCTTCACCGGCGCGCTGCTGGTGCACGAGGACGCGTTCCTGCGCGCCACCGTGCCCCACGCCGCCGACGCCCAGCGACAGGACACGGCGACCCTGGCGGCGGCCGCGACGCGGATCTTCGCCGCGCAGGACCGTCCGCGCTCCATCGTCCTGGCGAGCGAGCGCAAGGGCCTGCACAAGCTGTCCTATCCCGGCGAGACCGAGAAGGGCGCCTATGCCGACCAGGACGGCGCGATCGTCCAGGCCTGGACCAGCAACTGGGCGCGGCCGGAGGTCTGGCTGTTCGACCTGCACCACCATCTCTTCGCCGGCGACACGGGCGAGATCGTCGGCGGGATCGCCGGGCTGGCGGGGCTGGGCTTCGTGGTCACCGGGCTGATCCTGTGGTGGCCGACGCGGCGGATGTTCCACCTGCGGCTCTGGCCGCGGATGGCCAAGCGGGCGGCCATCGTCCACCACCATCGCGACCTCGGGGTGCTGGTGGCGCCGCTGCTGATCCTGTCGCTGGCCACGGGCGCGACCATGAATCTCAAGTGGTTCTCCCAGGCCCTGCGCGCGCCGTTCACCTCGCCGGCGGTGATGGAGAAGGCCGCCGCCGCGCCGAAGATCAAGGGCGGCAAGCTGGCCAAGGATCTCGACTGGGCTGCGGTGATCGGCCAGGCCCAGGCCCGCTTCCCGGGCGCCGAGGTGCGGACCATCGGCCTGCCGGCCAAGACCGGCGGCCTGGTCGCCATCCGCCTGCGACAGCAGGCCGAGTGGCTGCCCAATGGCCGCAGCATGGCCTGGTTCGATCCCGCCACGGGCAAGATGGTCGCCGCGCGCGACGCCCAGACCATGCCGCTGGGCTCGCGGATCACCAACGCCGACTTCCCGCTGCACGCGGCCAAGGTGGGCGGCCTGGCCTACCGGCTGGTGATGACGGTCTCGGGCCTGGCCCTGACCCTGCTGGGCACGCTGGCGGTGGTCACCTTCTGGGGCAATCCCTCGGGCCTGCCCAAGCGCCGCAGGAAGCCGGCGGCCAAGGCCAAGACGGCGCCGGAACCGGTGACGGCCTAGGGGGCGACCCTCACCGCGTCGCCCACCGCGATCTCGCCGCCCTCGATGACACGGGCGGTGAGGCCGCCGCGGCCGCGCACGGCGTTGTAGCCGCCTTCGCCGAGGATCTCGTTCATGCGGCTGCACGGGTGGCAACCGCCGGTGGCTTCCAGCAGCACGGGCCCGACCCGAAAACGTTTGTCGGACAGGCCCAGCAGGTTGATCCCCTCGACCACAAGGTTGCGGCGCAGGTCGAAGGGTGAGGTGGGTTCGGCGCGGCCGAGGAAGCCGGCGATCGCGGCTAGGTCCTCGGCCTGGATCAGGGTCACCTGGCGCGGACCGCCGGGCCGGCCGGCATAGCGGTCGCCGACCAGGCCGGATTCGATCGTGGCCTCCGCTCGATCGACGGCGACCAGCGGCGCGCGGCGGGCGGGCCTCAGGCCGATCCAGGCCAGGCGGCCGGGGCGCATCGGTCCGGCGATCAGCCGGGCGAGGGGGCTGTCGGGATTGATCCCGCGCTTGGCCCCCGCCGTCATCAGGCCTTCTCGACGAAGCTGTCGATGACCTTCTTCTCGCCGGCTTTGTCGAAATTGACGGTCAGCTTGTTGCCCTCGATCGAGGCGACCTTGCCGTAGCCGAACTTGACGTGGAACACGCGGTCGCCGCGGCTGTAGGCGCTGTTGGTCGGGGCCGAGACGGCGACGAGGCGGCCTTCGCCCTCGATCGGCTTGGACCGCGCCGCCGAGCCGCCGCCGCGCCAGGCCGCGTGGCCGCCGCCCTTTTCGGCGAAGCCGCGCGCCTGCACCCGATCCTGGGCGCGCTTCCAGCCGGGGCTGTCGTAGCTGCCGCTCTGGAAGGCGCTCGTGCCCGGATCGTCCCAGCGCGACGAGGCCGTCTGCTGCATGCCCGGACCGCCGCCGTAATAGCCGGTCTCCGAGCCCGCATCGACGTGCTCCAGCGGCAGTTCGTCGACGAAGCGGCTGGGCAATTGCGAGGTCCAGCGGCCATAGACCTGCCGGTTGGCCACGAAGCTGATGCGGGCCTCCTCGCGGGCGCGGGTGATGCCCACATAGGCCAGCCGCCGCTCTTCCTCGAGGCCCTTCTCGCCCTTGTCGTCCATGCTGCGCTGGCTGGGGAACACGCCTTCCTCCCAGCCCGGCAGGAACACCAGCGGGAACTCCAGGCCCTTGGCCGAGTGCAGGGTCATGATCCAGACTGCGTCGCCGGTGGCCTCGCGGTCGAGGTCCATGACCAGCGACACGTGCTCCAGATAGGCCTCCAGGCTGTCGAACTGGCCCATCGACTGGACCAGTTCCTTCAGGTTCTCCAGCCGGGTCTGGCTCTGCGGGCCTTTGTCGAGGCGCAGGGCGTCGGTGTAGCCGCTTTCCTCCAGCACCATCTCCAGCACCCGCTGGTGGTGCATGTTCCCGATCTGCGCCCGCCAGCGGTCGAGGTCGCGGATGAAGTTGCTGAGCGCCGTGCGGGTGCGGGCCGGCAGGTCGTCGCTGCCGATGATCACCCGGGCCGCCTCGACGGTGGAGATGCCTTCGCCGCGCGCGATCTGCAGCAGCTTCTGCACCGAGGTGTCGCCGATGCCGCGCTTGGGCGTGTTGACGATGCGCTCGAAGGCCAGATCGTCATCCGGCGACTGGATCAGCCGCAGATAGGCGTGGGCGTCGCGGATTTCCGCTCGCTCGAAGAACCGCGGGCCGCCGACCACCTTGTAAGGGATCTGCAGCATCACAAAGCGTTCTTCGAAGGCCCGCATCTGGAACGAGGCGCGCACGAGAATGGCCATCTGGTTGTAGCGGCGGCCGGCTTTCTTGGCCTTCTCGATCTCGTCGGCGACCATCCGGCTTTCGGCCTCGCCGTCCCAGACGCCCGAAACCTTGACCTTCTCGCCGCCGGTCGCCTCGGTCCACAGGGTCTTGCCAAGGCGGCCCTTGTTGGCGGTGATCAGGGTCGAGGCGGCGGCCAGGATGTGCTCGGTCGAGCGGTAGTTGCGCTCCAGCCGCACCACCTTGGCGCCGGGGAAGTCGCGCTCGAAGCGCAGGATGTTGTCGACCTCGGCCCCGCGCCAGCCATAGATCGACTGGTCGTCGTCGCCCACGCAGCAGACGTTCTGGCGGCCCTGGGCCAGCAGGCGCAGCCACAGGTACTGGGCGACGTTGGTGTCCTGGTACTCGTCGACCATCACGTACTGGAAGCGGCGCTGGAAGTCGGCCAGCACATCCGGATTGCCGGTGAAGATGGTGATGTTGTGCAGCAGCAGGTCGCCGAAGTCGCAGGCGTTCAGGATGCGCAGGCGCTCCTGGTACTGGCGATAGAGGCTGATGCCCTTGCCGTTGGCGAACTCGCCGGCCTCGCTGGGCGGCACGCGGTCGGGCGTCCAGCCGCGGTTCTTCCAGGCGTCGATCAGGCCCGACAGGATGCGCGGCGTCCAGCGCTTGGCGTCGATGTTCTCGGCCTCGATCAGCTGCTTGAGCAGCCGCTCGTTATCGTCGGTGTCGATGATCGTGTAGTTCGACTTCAGGCCGACGAGCTCGGCGTGGCGGCGCAGGATCTGGGCGGCCACCGAGTGGAAGGTGCCCAGCCACCGCAGGCCTTCGGCCTCCGGGCCGATGATGTGGGTGATCCGCTCGCGCATCTCGCGCGCGGCCTTGTTGGTGAAGGTGACCGCCAGGATCTCCCACGGCTTGGCGCGGCCGGTGGTCAGGATGTGAGCCAGGCGCGTGGTCAGCACCCGGGTCTTGCCGGTGCCGGCCCCGGCCAGCACCAAGACCGGGCCTTCAGTGGTGACGACCGCTTCGTGCTGCTCGGTGTTGAGGCCGTTCAGGTAGTCGGGCGCGGGTCCGCCGCCGCCGGGAGCCTGCGGACGGGCCAGGTCGGAGATGCGCGGAGCGGGGAGGTCGCCGAAAGGGTCGGTCGAGTCGAAGCCGGAAGACATGGGAACATATGTAGCACAAACTTCCTCCGGCTTAAGCCCCGTGGTGCCCGCTTAGGGAACTCCGGCCGCGACGCTCCCGTTGATCCGCAGGGACGAAGCAGGAGCAGGAAGAATGGCGGAAGAAACCAAATCGGGCGGCAACGCGGGTCTGGCTTTCATCGTCGGCGCCCTGGTGGTGATCGTCGCGGTGCTGGCCTTCATGATGTTCTCCGGCGGCTTCACGCAGAAGAAGACGGTGGACGTCGACATCTCGGCCTCCGCGCCCAAGCTGCCGGACGCGCCGAAGGTCCCCGAAGCGCCCAAGGCGCCGGGCTAACGGAAGGAGGCGGGCATGGCTCGCCATCATGACAATCATCACGAGGGCGCCCATCACGAAGGCGCATGGAGTGGAGCGGCCATGCTGGCCGTCCTGCTGTTCGTCGCGCTGCTGATCTACGCGATCTGGAACTCGGGTCTGCTGGCCGTGCGGCCGGACCTGGCCGAGCTGCGGCTACCGAACCTGGCGCCGCCGACCATGCCGACGCCCAATCCCGAGCCGCTGCCGGCGCCGGTTCCTCGGCCGGGGTAGGGGAGGCCCCCTCAGTCGCTTCGCGACAGCTCCCCCAAAGGGGGAGCATCTCGAAATCCTCCCCCTCTGGGGGAGGTGGCCCGGAGGGCCGGAGGGGGTTAGTCCCCAGCCCGTTCCAGCGCGTACACCCGACACGCCGAGGCCAACGGCCGATCGGCGCGGCCGACGTCGATGCGCTGGATCAGGGCCGCGATGCTGACGGCGTCCTGCTTGGCGATGCGCTCCAGCGCGGCCCAGAACTCTGGCTCCAGCGCCAGAGAGGTGGCGTGGCCCGCGAGGTTCACCGATCGCTTTTTCAGACTGCCCATCGACGTGGGTCCCCTGTGATCGCCTGTTCGGCCCTTGAATAAAAATGACGTCGTGTCATCTTTACTCACGTCACGCCGGGAGCATGCCTGATGAACGCAGCCGCGCAAGCCCTTGACGCCGGTTCGGCGCGTCCGCCGCTCGGCGCCCGCGATGCGAGCTTCCGCTTGCAGCCTTTGCGGGCGTTTCGCGCCGTCCGCCGGTTGATCGCCGACAAGGAGGACACCGCCCAGGTGTTCGAGATCATGCGGGCGCTTTCCGGCCGCGCGATCCCCCGCGGTTACGCCCGCCTGCTGAAGACGCCGCAGGGCGGGGCGATCGCCTATCGCCGCGAGGAATTCGCCGACCGGCTGTCGGACGTGGCCTGGCTGGCGCGGTTCGAACCGGGGACGGTGGGCGCGGCCTATCGCGACTTCATCGCCCAGCGCGGCCTGACCGCCGAGGGCCTGGCCGACGAGAGCCGCAAGGTCGCCGACGCCGACATGGACGCGGCCCACCCGCTGCTGTGGTACGCCCGCCGCCTGCGCGACGTGCACGACGTCTGGCATGTGCTGACCGGCTATGGGACCGACGCTCTGGGCGAGGTTTGCGTCGTGGCCTTCTCCTACGCCCAGACCCGCAGCCTGGGCTTTGCCTTGATCGCCCTGGCCGGCACCCGCGAGTTCCGTCGCCTGAAGGACGGCCAGCCCTACGGCCGCGCCGTGCGCGAGGCCTGGCGAGCGGGGCGCAAGGCCGCCTGGCTGCCCGAGGTCGACTATCCGGCCCTGTTCGCCATGCCGCTGAACGAGGCCCGGCGAGTCTTGCGCATCGTTCCGCCGACCACCTACGACGCCATTCCGGCGAACCTGCGCCAGCACTTCCACCGGGCCGCCTGATCAGGTCAGGCGATGTCCCTGTAGCGGGCGACGGCCGGGTCGGCGGCGACGGCTTCCAGCAGCCAGTCGCGGAAGGCGGCGATCTTGCGCACCCGCCGGCGCTCCTCGGGATAGGCCAGCCAATAGCCGCCGCCGTAGCGGGGCGCGATGTCGAACGGTTGCACCAGGCGTCCGGCGGCGATGTCGGGCGCGAAGAAGATCGGCGAGCCCAAGGCCAGACCCTGGCCGGCGATCGCCGTGGCCACCTCCACCGACTGGGCGTCGGCGGCCAGGCGCGGCGCCTGCGCGCCCTCGCGCGGCGTGACGCCGGCGGCGGCGAACCACACGGCCCATTCGCCGGGCGAGCCGATGCGGGGCGCGTCCAGCAGGTCGGCGGGGCGCTCGAAGCCGCCCATTCGGGCCAGGAAGTCCGGCGAGCACAGCGGCGTCTGCACGAAGGGCATCAGGAAGTGGGCGGTCAGGCCCGGCCAGTCGCCGTTTCCGGCGCGCAGGGCCAGATCGGCCTCGCCGCGCGTCAGGTCGCGCATGGCCGAGGTGGTGTCGAGGCGCACGGCGATGCGCGGATGGGCCAGCTGGAAGGCGCCCAGACGCGCCGCCAGCCAATGGCTGGCCAGGCTCTGCATGGTGGTCAGGGCCAGCACGCCCTCGTCGGCCTCGATCAGGTCGGCGAAGGCCGAGCGCAGCAGGCCCATCGACTCGGTCGCCGCCCGTGACAGCCGCTCGCCGGCCGGGGTGAGATCGACCTCGCGCACCTTGCGCACGAACAGGGCCTGGCCCAGCCGCTGCTCCAGCGCCTTCACCTGCCAGCTGACGGCGGCCTGGGTGACGCCCAGCTCGTCGGCGGCGCGCGTGAAGCTCTTCAGCCGGGCGGCGGCTTCGAAGGCGCGGACGGCGCCGAGCGGAACGGATGCGAGGATGTCTGCCATAAGGATGGCTTATCCATAGCGCAGCGAACCGCGTTTGTCGCTGGCCGCGATCAAGCCGATCTTCCTGATGCTGAAAGGCGTCAGGAGGCGCGATCATGGAAGAGTTCCACAAGACCCATAAGGAAACCACGTTCGGCTGGGTGTGGGCGATCGAACGCCTGATCGCCGCCTGGAAGAGCCAGGCCACGCCGCCGCCGGTACCGACGGCGCCGGTGATCGGCTGCTGCGACGCCCTGCCCAAGGGCGCGCGCTACCTCGTTCCGCGGTGAGGGCTCAGCGCCGGAAGCGGCGGTAGAGCAGAAACCCGATGAAGCCGGCCGCCAGGGTCAGGGCCGCCGAGATCGCCGCCCGCCAATGCACCTTGCGGTTCTTTTCGCTCTTGGCCTGGGCCGCCAGCCGCGCCTTCTGGTCCTCGGGCCGCAGCAGCCAGTCCGCGCCGGACTTGGCGCCGAGCAGGACCCGCCGGGGCGCGCCGCCGGCGCCGTCGGCCAGTTCATAGTAGCGCACGGTGGCGTAGCGGCCCGCATGATCGCCCACCCGCCCGCCGCCGTTCAGGCAGTCGTCGGCCGTCGCGCCGACCGGCGCGCAGCGCAGGCGCAGGCGGCGACCGTCGACGGTTTCGTAATCGTAGCCGTCGGCCTGGGGCTTGTCGGTAGGGCTCCTCAGCACGCCGATCGTCAGCACGGTCCCGTCGCGCGGCGGCGGCGTCCAGGCCGGATCGAGCGGCGTCGCCCAGGTCCAGATCGTGTTCCAGCCGATCACGGCGACCAGAATCGGCGCGAACCGGACGGCCAAGGCCTGGAACGGCCAGGGAGAGGGGGAAGGCTTGGTCATTCGGTCGAGGGGGAAGGCGTGGCCGGGGCCTTGCGGCGTAGCACATGGCAGGCGCCGATTCCGACGACGTAGAGCGCCAGTTCGGCGAACTTTCGTTCCTGGCCGGAAAACGATTCCGCCCGCCGCGTGCGGAAAAACGGCTCCGTCATTCCTCGCGTTTCGCGCCGTCCAGCGTGCGCGACAGCTTCTCGGCGCGGGCGGCGTCGAGGGTCTTTTCGGCCTTGGTGCGGCCGAAGCGGGCGCGGTTCTCGGCCGCGACCTGCTTGGCGTCGGTCTTGGCCTTGGCCTTGCGGGCCTGGTTGAGGTTGAGGATCTCGGCCATGTCTTCGGTCTTGGGTCTGTCTTCAGGGCTTCGGCGCCGGCGCGGCGGCGGGCTTGGGAGCGCGCTTGCTGGCCGGGCGGATGATCAGGGTCTCCTGCAGGCGCAGGCTTTCACCCTTCTTGATCACATAGGGCGCGCGTCCGGGGAAGACGCAGTTCTGCATGGAGAGCTCGTTGCGCAGGATCCAGCGGGTCACCGGCTTGTCGTTCGCCTTGCAGCTCAGCCCCACGGTCCAGGCCGCAACGCCCGAGCCGCTCGCGGCCGATGACCAGGCAAAGCCCATGGCCTTGCCGGCCTCGACCGGTTCGTTCTGCGGCTTCACCTGCTTGCCGCCCGAGCCGAACACCAGGGCGTCGGGACGGATCAGCCGGATGGAAAAGCCGCCATAGCCCTTGGCGTCGTCGCTGCCGCCCAGGGCCAGGGTGTCGGTGCGAGCGGTGATGGTGGTGTCGAAGTCGATCCGCCGCGCGCCGCCCTTCAGCGGATGGACGGTGACCTTGGTGGTCTCGGCGGCGGCATAGACCACCTCCGGCCCCGAATTGACCAGCCAGTCGGCCTTGATCGTCACGATCCCGCGTCCGGCCGCGTCGCCCTCGAAGCCGCGATCGTGCACGTGGAAGCTCAGGCCCTGCATGAACCAGCCGTCGCCGACGCTCTTGCCGTTCACCAGCACCTGATGCCAGCTCCAGAACGCGCCCCGCTGATGCAGGTGGTCGGCGGGCCGGTCCTCGGTCAGCACCGTTCCGTCCGGCGCGTAGAGCGGGTGGACGTAGTTGGCGCGGCCCGGCTCCTTGGCCGGGTCCAGCGGCTTGGTGCGGTAGACGAGGGCGGTCTTGCCGTCTTCCGTCACGGTGATGGCGTCGTCGCTGAGCGCGGCGTCGATGCGGCCGGCGAAGGCGGGCGACGCCCCAACCAGAAGGGCGGCGGCGAGCAGGGCGGCTTTCTTCATCAGGAGAGGTCGTCCTTGGTCAGAGCGCGGGCGAGGGCGGGGCGGGCGTTGGCGCGGGCCAGCCAGGCGTCATAGACGGCGTGGGGCGGCAGCATCTGGCGGGCGAACTGCAGCAGGCTGACGAACAGGATGTCGGCCGCCGAGAAATGCTCGCCCAGCAGCCAGGGCTGCGTTTCCAGGGTGGTGCGCAGGCGCTCGTCGAGGGCGGCGTACTGGGCCTTGTCCTGGTCGTCCTGGCGCTTCTTCCAGAGATTGGTCACCGCCGGCTCCAGCACGCCGGCGTAATAGGCCAGCCAGCTGAGATAGGGGCCGCGATGCGGGTCGCTGATCATGGGCCCCAGGCCCGCGGTCGGGAACTTGTCGGTCAGGTAGAGGGCGATGGCCGCGCTTTCGGTGATCAGCACGTCGTCGTCCAGAAGGGCCGGCACCTGGCCGTGCGGATGGGGGTTGCGCGGGTCGGGCGCGCCCGTGCCCGTGGTGCTGCGGAAGATGTCGACCTTCTCGATCTTGTAGGGCGCGCCCAGTTCCTCCAGCAGCCAGAGGAAGCGGGTCGAGCGCGAGCGCGGCGCGTGAAACAGGGTGAGCATGGCGGCGTCTCCTGGGACCCGTCTCTTTCGCGGGTCTCGCCAGCGAACGTATGGCGAACGCGAGGCCTCGGCAATCGGGAAACCAACGGTCGCCCACGGCCGTTGATGCGGTCAGGGCCGCGCTATGACGGCGCGGCCGACGGGAGGACACATCCATGATGGATGCATCTCAAATCCACGAGCATCTGGAAGTCGTCGGATCGGACGGCAAGCACGTCGGCCGGGTCGATCATGTGGTCGGCACTGAGATCGAACTGGCCAAGTTCGACCTCGGCGGCGGCCTCAAGCACCACATGATCCCGCTGTCGTGGGTCGACTATGTCGATGACGACGCGGTGCACCTGAGCCTCACCCAGGAAGACGCCAAGGCCCGCTGGCGCGAAAAGCACTGAGGGCGCGGGCATACCCGATTTGCACCTTTTATTCCGAGCATCCCCGCGAAGGCGGGGATCCAAGCCGAGCCGGTGGATGATCCGCAGCCGCGCCTCGTCCTGAGAGCCAGCTTGGATCCCTGCCTTCGCGGGGAGAGACGGATTTAGGTTGATCTCGCGGGGCCAACGAAAAAGGGGACCGGCCATCGACCGGTCCCCTTCGATCATATCGCTAGATCCACAATCTAGCGTTCCAACCAACGCCTACTTAACGCTGGCGCAGAAGCGCTGGATGCGCTGGCAGGCGTCTTCCAGCACGTCGTTGCTGGTGGCGTAGCTGATGCGGAAGAACGGCGACAGGCCGAAGGCCGCGCCGTGCACGACCGCTACGCCCTCGGCTTCCAGCAGTTCGCCGGCGAAGTCCTCGTCGGTCTCGATGACCTTGCCCGACGGGGCCGTCTTGCCGATCACGCCGGCGCAGGACGGATAGACGTAGAAGGCGCCTTCCGGGGTCGGGCAGTGCAGGCCCTGGGCCTGGTTCAGCATCGACACCACCAGGTCGCGGCGCTCCTGGAACAGCTTGGCGTTCGGCTTGATGAAGTCCTGCGTGCCGTTGAGGGCCTCCAGCGCCGCCCACTGCGAGATCGAGCAGGGGTTGGACGTCGTCTGGCTGATCATCTTGCCCATGGCCTTGATCAGCGCTTCGGGACCCGCGGCGTAGCCGATGCGCCAGCCGGTCATCGAATAGCCCTTCGAGACGCCGTTCATCGTCAGGGTGCGGTCATAGAGCTTGGGCTCGACCTGGGCGATGGTGGTGAATTCGAAGTCGTCGAACACCAGGTGCTCGTACATGTCGTCGGTCAGCACCCAGACCTGCGGATGGCGCAGCAGCACGTCGGCGATCGCCTGCAGTTCGGCGCGGGTGTAGGCGCCGCCCGAGGGGTTGGACGGGCTGTTGATGATCAGCCACTTGGACTTCGGCGTGATCGCCGCTTCCAGCGCTTCCGGCGTGATCTTGAAGCCGCTCTCGGCGGTGGTCTCGACCGAGACGGGCGTGCCGCCGGCCAGCAGGGTCATGTCGGGATACGACACCCAGTATGGCGCGGGGATGATCACTTCGTCGCCCGGGTTCAGGGTGGCGACCAGGGCGTTGTAGATCACCGGCTTGCCGCCCGGGGCGACATGCACCTGGCTCGGCTTGTACTCCAGGCCGTTCTCGCGCTTGAACTTGTCGCAGATCGCCTGCTTCAGCGCGGGCATGCCGTCCGGGTCGGTGTACTTGGTGTGGCCGGCCTTGATGGCGGCGATGGCCGCGTCCTTGATGTTGTCCGGGGTGTCGAAGTCCGGTTCGCCGGCGGAGAGGGCGATCACGTCGCGACCGGCGGCTTTCAGCGCGCGCGCCTTGGCGCTGATGGCGATGGTGGCCGAAGGTGCGATGCGCCGCAGGGCGGCGGACTCGAGCGACATGGTCTTGGACTCCCCTGGAAAGGACCGGTTTCAGGATTGCGGCGGTCTTTACGCCCGACCCCTTCGCGGCGCAACGCGAGACCGGACTAAAGCTGCGCTTCTTGCCAGGCTGTGGCGGTCGCGCTACCGCTACCATTCGATAACAAGGGTCCGCCGCGCGTACGGCGGAGCCACGCGTCGGGGGACGTGGTCGGAGCATCCGGCATCCCCCTGGGAAGGAAACGGCCCGCCGACTCGCACAGGCGAGCGGTCACAAGTCACGCCTTTCGGAAGGGGGAACACCTGATGAAGAAGACCATCCTCGGAGCCGCCGTCGCGGCCCTCTCTCTCTCGCTTGTCGCGCCGGTCGCCTCGGCGCGCGACGAGGGGATCATGAAATACGCCCTCAACAAGCCCTCGACGGCCTGGAACGTCTACGGCCCGGGCCAGACCAACGGCTACGTCAAGGACAAGGCCGTGGCCGGCGGCGGCGGGGTGCGGGTCGTGGTCGCCACGCCCGACCCGGCGGCGGCCTGGCGGGTCTCGGGCGGCCAGGCGGTCAACGGCAAGATCACCAAGGGCGACGTCATCACCGTGGCCTTCTGGGCCAAGGCCGAAGCGGTGGAAGGCGGCCCGGCCGCGGCCACCGTCGCCTCGGTGCGCGTCCAGCAGTCCAGCGAGCCGTGGGGCGGCATCGTCGAGGGCGGCTCGGTGAAGGTCGATAGCGCCGAGTGGAAGATCTACAGCGTCAGCGGTCGCGCCACGATGGACGCCGACAAGGGCGGGGCGGGCGTCGCCCTGCACCTGGGCTCGACCAAGCAGACGATCGTGCTGGGTCCGCTGTTCGTGCTGGACTTCGGCCCGAACTACGATCCGTCGCAGCTGAAGTAGGGGGCGGGCGCTTAGATGCTCCCCCTCTGGGGGAGCTGTCGCGAAGCGACTGAGGGGGTCTGCTCGGCATAGGCCGGCGCTACCCCCTCCGGCCCTCTGGGCCACCTCCCCCAGAGGGGGAGGATCTTGGGCTCAGCCCCGCACCGCCTCCACGAACCCCGCCAAGTGCCTCCGCAGGCCCTCGATCGTGCGTTCGTCCGTCAGCACGCCGTCGACAATCTTCAGATGGGCCTGGCCGACCAGCACGTCGCCCTGCGGCTCGGTGCGGGCGCCGGCGCGGCGGAGGCTAAGGCGCAGGGCGTCCTGGGCGCGGACGGTTCCGGTGATCCCGGGCGAGGCCCCGAACGGGCAGCACAGCTTGCCGGCCAGCGGCGCGGACTTGCCGCGCGAAGCCCAGTCGACGGCGTTCTTCAGCACGCCGGTGATCCCGCCATTGTATTCGGGGCAGGCGATGACCAGGCCGTCGGCGGCGCGGATCGCCTCTTTCCAAGCGACGACGGCGGGCGGGTCGCCCTCGTCCTCGAGATCCTGGTCGAAGAACGGCAGGTCGTGCAGCGAAAACGGCGTGATCGTCACGCCCTCCGGCGCCAGGTTCTGGGCCGCGCGAAGCAGGGCGGTGTTGAGCGAGGCGGCCCGCAGGCTGCCCGAGACGCCGAGAAGGTTCATGCGCGACTCCTAGGAAAAGGGAGGCGCGACCATGCCCGTCGCCGTCGGGCCGGGGCAAGCCTCAGCCGGCGCGAACGGCGGCGAGGTCCGCTTCGGTCAGGTGAAGCTGGGCGGCGACCTGGCTCCACAGGCGGCCGATCTCCTGGGCCGCGGCGCCGGCCGGCTCCCATTCCAGCACCGAGCGGCCGTGGGCGATCGACTGCTGGAAGGCCGTGCGCGAGCGCAGGCCCACGACGGCCAGCGGCAGGCCGCAGAAGCGCAGGGCCTCGGCCGCCTTGACCACGCTGGACGGCTCGACGCCGCCGCGCTTGGCCGGGGCCTGGTTCAGCACGATCAGACCGCTCTTGCCCAGGCGGCGCACGGCCTCGGCCGAGCGGGCCACGGCGGCGATGTCGAGGAAGGTCGGGCGGCAGACCAGCAGGCACAGGTCGGCGACATTGACGGCGGTGACGACGTCGGCGTCGGGCGCGGCGGGCGTGTCGACCACCATCAGGTCGAAGGCCTCGTGCTCGGCGTGGAAGCGGGCCTGGTGCAGCTTGCCGGCGCTGCTTTCCAACAGCACGGGACCGTCGGCGGCGCGGCCGCGCAGCACGTCGGAGGCCGAGCGCTGCGGATCGATGTCGGCCAGGATCGTCCGGCGGCCGGCCAGATGAGCGGCGAGCGCCAGGTTGACGGAAAGGGTGGTCTTGCCCGCGCCCCCCTTGCGCGAGATGACGGCCAAGGTCTTCACGTTCGTTTCCTCACTGCGCCCGCGTCCCCCTGCAGGCCTGTGGATAACTAGCGTTGGTATACGACGTTATCGCAACGTCAAAGTCGCCACGCGGGAATCCGGCCTCTCGGCGCCCGCCGCCGGGGCGAACTTTTCCCGTCGATGCACAGCGGCCACGCTTTTGACGCCATCGGGGCGCTTGACCCGGCGCCGACCATGCGCGAGGCAGGACCCGTGATCATCCGCCGTCTCATAGACTTCTTCACCAACATGGACGCCCGCGCCTGGCGCGCGGTGGCCGTCTCCTTCGTGCTGTTCGGCGGGGTGGGGATCGTCTTCCTGTTCGGCGCCCAGCTTCTGGGCCTCAACGGCGAGACCACGGTCGAGCAGTGGCTGACCGCCGCGCACGGCCCCTGGGCGCTGCCGGCGGCCGTCGGGGCCTTCGCGGCCCTGGCCTTCGTGGGCGTGCCGCAGTTCGTGCTGATCGCCGCGGCGGTGGTCGCCTTCGGTCCGTGGACGGGCCTGGCCTACAGCTGGATCGGCACCCTGGTCTCGTCGCTGGTCGGTTTCTGGGTCGGCCGGGCGTTCGGCGGCAAGATGCTGGCCAGCCTGCCCAGCGACGGCGTGCACAAGTTCATGAAGCTGATCGGCAAGAACGGCTTCCTGGCCAGCCTGATCGTTCGCCTGGTGCCGTCCGCCCCGTTCATCGTCGTCAACATGGCCGCCGGAGTCACGCCGATGAAGGTGCGCGACTTCACGGCCGGCACCGCGATCGGGATCATCCCCAAGATCGCCCTGACCGCCTTCGCCGGGAACACCATCGTCCAGGCCATGCGGGGCGGCGGGATCCAGCACATCGTGATGCTGGTCATCGCGGCCGCGATCTGGATCGGAGCGGGTTGGGTCGCCCGCAATTGGCTGAAAGCCAAGGAAGAACAAACCGACGCTTAATTCCGACAGGGGCATTTCTTGCCCCTGTCGCGGCGAAATGCCCGTCTTGCGAGCAAACGGCTTGCTGGATTTGGCGTGGTTCGCTAAACAATCCGTCATGTGCCGCGAACGCGACAATCTCCTTCTCCTTGCGCTGGGGCTTAGCCGCCCCTGGGCGTCCGTCTAGCCGCGCGTACGAATCGTCGCGGCCGGTCGCTCAGGGGATGAACCGCCCTTCAGCCCTCCGGACCTCGCGAAAGACAACTCCATGACCGCCCCGATCACCGCCGCCGTCGATTCCAAGAAAGAGTCCGGCCGCGACAACGTCGTCATCTTCGACACCACCATGCGCGACGGCGAGCAGTCGCCCGGCGCCTCGATGTCGCTGGAAGAAAAGCTGGAACTGGCCAAGATCCTCGAGGAGATGGGGGTCGACATCATCGAGGCCGGCTTCCCGATCGCCTCGAACGGCGACTTCCAGTCGGTCAACGAGATCGCCAAGATCGTCAAGAACTCGACCATCGCCGGCCTGTGCCGCGCCCACCAGGTCGACATCGACCGCTGCGCCGAGGCCCTGCGCCCGACCCAGCGCGGTCGCATCCACGTGGTGATCGCCACCTCCGACCTGCACATGAAGCACAAGCTGCAGATGGAGCCGGACGCCGTCATCGACGTGATCGCCCGCTCGGTGACCCACGCCCGCAACCTGCGCGACGACGTCGAGTGGTCGGCCGAGGACGCCACCCGCAGCGACCGCCAGTTCCTGCGCCGCGCCATCGAGACCGCCATCAAGGCCGGCGCCACGACGATCAATCTGCCCGACACGGTGGGCTACACCTACCCGTCGGAATACGCCGACCTGTTCAACTGGATGGTCAACAACGTCGAGGGCGCCGACAAGGTGATCTTCTCGACCCACTGCCACAACGACCTGGGCCTGGCCGTGGCCAACAGCCTGGCCGGCGTGCAGGGCGGCGCTCGTCAGATCGAGTGCGCCATCAACGGCCTGGGCGAGCGGGCCGGCAACGCGGCGCTGGAAGAAGTGGTGATGGCCCTGAAGGTGCGCGGCGACAAGCTGCCCTACGACACCCGCATCGACACCACCCACATCACCCGCGCCAGCCGCTACGTATCGGCCATCACCGGTTTCCCGGTTCAGTACAACAAGGCCATCGTCGGCAAGAACGCCTTCGCGCACGAGAGCGGCATCCACCAGGACGGCATGCTCAAGAACCGCGAGACCTACGAGATCATGACGCCGGAATCGGTGGGCCAGGCCCCGTCGAGCCTGGTCATGGGCAAGCACTCGGGCAGCCACGCCTTCCGCGCCAAGCTGAAGGACCTGGGCTACGAGCTGGGCCAGAACGCCCTGAAGGAGGCCTTCGGCCGCTTCAAGGACCTGGCCGACCGCAAGAAGCACGTCTACGACGACGACATCATCGCCCTGGTCGACGACGCCCTGGCGCGCGGCTCGGAGAAGATCCGCGTCTCGCACCTGCGCGTGGTGGCCGGCACCGAAGGCCAGTCGGCCGAGCTGACCCTGGACGTCGACGGCCAGCCCAAGAGCGCCGAAGCCTCGGGCGATGGTCCGGTGGACGCCGTGTTCAACGCCATCCAGAAGATCGTGCCGCACAGCGCCGCCCTGCGCCTGTTCCAGGTGCATGCGGTCACCGAAGGCACCGACGCCCAGGCCCAGGTCTCGGTGCGTCTGGAAGAAGACGGCCGCATCGCCACCGGCGCGGCCGCCGACACCGACACCCTCACGGCCTCGGCCAAGGCGTACGTCAACGCCCTCAACAACCTCTTCGCCCGCAAGGAGAAGAGCGCGCCGGCGGCCATCGCCAGCGGGTTCTGAGGCGCTAAAGCCTCACCTGTTTCCTAGCTGACGGGGCAGGGCGGTCTTAAGCCGCCTTGCGCCAGCCCCAGCGTCGCGTCGCCAGGATCTCGGCGGCGAGGTGCGCCTGCGGCTGCACGTCCAGGCCCAACTGGGCCAGGCCCTCGCACAGCGACAGGCGTTCCTCCGCGTCCACCACGGCGCTCACGTCGATCACCATCACCCCGCCCGGGCGCAGCAGGCCCAGGGTGGAGGCCGCGGTCGCGCGCATGTCGTCGGCCGTGGGGCAGCCCACGACCAGCAGCACGTCGTTGCGCTCGTCGGCGGCCGAGCAGGTGGCCCGGCGGGCGATCTCGACGCGCTGGTAGCCGCGACGCCACAGCTGGCCCATGGCCTCGGCGGCGTCGGGTCCGGTCACGGCGACGAAGCACAGCGGGGTGGACTGGGCGAGCTCGAGCATCCGGTCGAGCGTCGGATCGATCCCCTCGGTCGGGACGCCCAGCAGGAACTGTGCGGCTTGACGAAGCGGGTGGGCAGACATGGTGAACACCTTGTTAGGGAACGCAGCTTAAGTGCGCCAACCCCACTGTTCTGCCGCCGCGCCGCGTCAGGGCGCTATTCGTAAACCCGCCGCCGGCGTAAGGGCGGCATAAAGGAGCCGAACCCATGAGCTCGACCCTGGAAGGCAGCGTCGCCTCGCCGCCGCGTTGGCACGAAATCGCCATGCGCACCATCGAGGCCGGTTTCGACATGTCGTCCGAGGCGCGCATCGGCGAAATGCTTCGCATGCTCGCCGTGGGCCGCAAGGCGCTGCTGGAAATGGGCACGGGCACGGGCCTGGCGACCGCCTGGCTGCTGGACGGCATGGACGAGGACGCCCGCCTGGCCACCGTCGACAATGATCCCGAGGTCCAGGCCGTGGCGCGCGACGTGCTGGGCGAGGACCCGCGCGTCGACTTCGTAACCGAGGACGGCGCGGCCTATCTGGCGGGCCAGAACGACGGCGGCTTCGACCTGATCTTCGCCGACGCCGTTCCCGGCAAGTACGAGAGCCTGGACGACGCCCTGCGCCTGCTGCAGGTCGGCGGCATCTACGTGGTCGACGACATGTCGCCCCAGCCGAACTGGCCCGAGGGCCACCAGGCGCGGGTCGACGACCTGGTGCTGCGCCTGGCCAGCGATCCGCGCCTGGCCATCGTCGGCATGGACTGGGCCTCGGGCGTTCTGGTGGCGGCGAAGAGAGCGGCATGATCTGGATCCCCATCACCATCGGCGCGGCGGCCCTCCAGGTCGCCCGCAACGCGGCGCAGCGATCGGTGATGGGCGGGGCCGGCCCCTGGGGCGCGACCCTTGTGAGGTTCCTGTTCGGCCTGCCGTTCGCGATCATCTTCGCCGCGATCGCGTTCCTGGTCACCAAGGACCCTCAGGCGCATCTGACGACGCGCTTCTGGCTGGGCGCCTTCGCCGGCGCCGGCCTGCAGATGGCGGCCACGGCGGCGCTGCTGGTCGCCATGCAGCGCTCGTCCTTCGCCCTGGGCACGGCCATGCAGCAGAGCGGCCTGCCGTTCGCCCTGGTCTGGGGCGCGCTGCTGTTCGGCGACCACATCAGCGGCCTGCAATGGGCCGGCGGCCTGGTGGCCACGGCGGGTCTCGCCGCCCTGTCCTGGCCGCGTGGTCCGGTGACGATGAAGCGTGGCGCGGCCCTGGCCGGTCTGGGCGCGGGGGCGATGTTCTCGCTCAGCGCCAACTGCTTCCGCCAGGCCTCGCTGACCTTCGATCCCGCGCACCTGGCCTATTCGGCCTTCGTGACGGTGATGGTGGTCCAGGCCATCCAGTCGGTCGCCCTGACGGCGATCCTGCTGGTCCGCAATCCCGACGCCGTGGTCGCTGTGCTGGCGGCCTGGCGCAAGTCGCTGGGCGCCGGTTTCTGCGGCGCGGCCGCTTCGGGCCTGTGGTTCACGGCCATGGCGCTGAGCCCGGTGGGGCCGGTGAGGGCGGTCGGCGTGGTCGAAATTCCCTTGGCCGCATTGGCTGGACGCCGGCTGTTCGCCGAACGGTTGACCCTGTTTCAGATCGCCGCCGGGGTGGTTACCGCCCTCGGAGTCGTCATGGCCGCGCTCGGCTAGTTTTCGCCACGTTTATGCGTTCCCCCTGCCGCTTCGCTCACGAGTTTGAAACAGGTGAGAAGGCTTGGCGAATAGACCTTGAAATCAACGCTTTCGCGGTGCAAACGGGCGGCGTCTCCCACACTCTTCCGGTGGTTGGACGACGGCGCGGCCCGGCGGCTGCGCTCCCGTCGCCGCAGGAAGGCGCAGGGCAGGGCAAGGCGATGATCCGCGTACGCGGGGAATCATGTTGTCCTCTCCTCGATTTGCAGTAGGAGCCTTTTTCTCGTCTGCTCCGTCCTCGCGGCGGAAAAGGCTCCTCGCCCACGGTTTCCGTGGTTTTTGACGTCTCGCCCCTTCTACCCCTCAGTCAGGGTTTTCGATGTTCTCTTCCCTCTTCGGCGTCATCTCGAACGACATCGCCATCGACCTGGGCACGGCCAACACCCTGATCTACCAGAAGGGCAAGGGCATCGTGCTGAACGAGCCGTCGGTGGTTGCGCTGCGCAACGTCGGCGGCCGCAAGATCGTGCACGCCGTCGGTATAGAGGCCAAGCAGATGCTGGGCCGCACGCCGGGCCACATGGAAGCCATCCGCCCGATGCGTGACGGGGTCATCGCCGACTTCGAAGTCGCCGAAGAGATGATCAAGTACTTCATCCGCAAGGTTCACAACCGCAAGGGCTTCGTGAACCCGAAGGTGATCGTGTGCGTGCCGTCGGGCGCCACCGCCGTCGAACGCCGCGCCATCAACGACAGCTGCCTGAACGCCGGCGCCCGCCGCGTCGGCCTGATCGACGAGCCGATGGCCGCCGCCATCGGCGCCGGCCTGCCGATCCACGAGCCGACCGGCTCGATGGTCGTCGACATCGGCGGCGGCACCACCGAGGTGGCCGTGCTGTCGCTGTCGGGCATCGTCTATTCGCGCTCGGTCCGCGTCGGCGGCGACAAGATGGACGAGGCGATCATCAGCTACATGCGTCGCCACCATAACCTGCTGATCGGCGAAACGACCGCCGAGCGCATCAAGAAGGAAATCGGCACCGCCCGCGCGCCGGCCGACGGCGAAGGCCTGTCGATCGACGTCAAGGGCCGCGACCTGATGCAGGGCGTGCCGCGCGAAGTCCGCATCAGCGAAAAGCAGGCCGCCGACGCCCTGGCCGAACCGGTCGGGCAGATCGTCGAAGCCGTGAAGGTGGCCCTGGAAGCCACCCCGCCGGAACTGGCCTCGGACATCGCCGACAAGGGCAT
The DNA here is from genome assembly GCF_057586355.1 of Caulobacter sp. SRI_008. Taxonomy (NCBI): domain Bacteria; kingdom Pseudomonadati; phylum Pseudomonadota; class Alphaproteobacteria; order Caulobacterales; family Caulobacteraceae; genus Caulobacter; species Caulobacter sp. SRI_008. Next base: position 202,956 of record NZ_JBYCZS010000003.1, on the reverse strand, counting down.
CATGCTGACCGGCGGCGGCGCGCTGCTGCGCGGCCTGGACGCCGAGATCCGCGACCATACCGGCCTGCCGGTGACCGTGGCCGACGACCCGCTGTCGTGCGTCGCCCTCGGCTGCGGCAAGGTGCTCGAGCATCCCAAGTGGATGAAGGGCGTCCTCGAGTCGACCCTGGCCTAAGCGTAGTACAATCCGTATCGGCGCCGGGGGGCGCCAGGAGAACAGTTCGTGCCCTTTCGTGAAGGTCCGCTCGGCGACCTGAAAGTGCCGCTCACCTGGACCGCGGCCGTGGCGCTCATCGTCGCGGTCGTGATCGCGGTGGCCTTCCTCCTGGCCGACCGGCGTGAGACCCTGCAGCTGCAGGCCTACGGCGTCACCCGCCAGACTGTCGACACGGTGGCCAAGCCGGTCAGCGGCGTCATCGCCGCGCCCGGCCGCTGGACCGGCGTCGGCGTCGGCGCCGTGCGCAACTACTTCTTCGCCGGCGCCGAGAACGCCCGCCTGAAGGCCGAGCTTCAGGAGATGCGGGCCTATCGCGACAAGTACCTGGCGCTGGTCGACGAGAACGACCGCTACAAGTCGCTGCTGGGCCTGAAGACCGATCCGCCGATCCCGATGGTCGCCGCCCGCGTGGTCGCCGACAGCCGCGGCCCCTTCGCCAACACCCGCCTGGCCGACGCCGGCAAGGAGAAGGGCGTCGTGGTCGGCAATCCGGTGATGAACGAGCGCGGCCTGGTCGGTCGCGTGGTCGGCGTCGCGCCCGGCGTCAGCCGCGTGCTGCTGCTGACCGACATCGCCTCGCGCACACCGGTGATGATCGACCGCACCAACGCCCGCGCCATCCTGACCGGCGACGGCGGCCCCAATCCCAAGCTCGACTACCTGCGCGGGGCCGATCCGATCCAGCCGGGCGACCGCGTCGTCACCTCCGGCGACGGCGGCGTCGTGCCGCGCGGCCTGCCGGTGGGCGCGGCCGTCAAGGGCCTGGACGGCCGCTGGCGGGTGGTGCTGTTCGCCGACAGCACCTCGATCGACTACATCCGCATCCTGCTGTTCAAGGACTTCGCCCAGCTCGCCGACCAGCAGGCCCTGGCCGCCAAGGTGCTGCCGCCGGTGATCACCGAGAACCCCGAGGAGTCGATGCTCGGTCCGGTGAAGCCCGCCGCGCCGGCTCCGGCCGCTGGAACCGCCGCTCCGGCGACGACCACGGCTCCGAAGCCCGCCGCGCCCAAGCCCGCCACGGCTGGAACCACGACGCCGGCCAAGCCGCCCGCCGCCAGGCCTCCGGCCGCCGCGACGACGCCTCCGGCCGCTCCGGCCAGGACGCCGCAATGACCGGCGCCCGGCCCCTCAATCCGGGGCGCTGGCTGGGCGTCCCCATGCTGTTCGTGATCCTGGCGACGCTGGCCTTCGCCGCGCCGATCCGCATGTGGGGCCTGCAGCTGCCCGAGCCGGTGTTCGCCATGGTCCCGGCCTTCGCCTGGGCGGTGATCCGGCCCTCGATCCTGGCGCCGTTCGCCCTGCTGGTGCTGGGCCTGTTCCTCGACACCTTCTGGGGCGGGCCGACCGGCCTGTGGGGCTTGTCGCTGCTGGTCGCCTACGCCTCGGTGCTGGCGGCGCGCAACATGCTGACCGGCCAGAGCCGGCCGATGATGTGGGCCTGGTACGCCGGGGCCTGCGCCGTCTCGATGAGCGCCGGCTTCCTGTTCACGATGATGGACAGCCTGGCCATGCCCAGCCTGGTGGCGGTGTTCTGGCAGTTCCTGGTCACGGCGCTGCTGTTCCCCTTCGCGCACAGGCTGATCGATCGCTTCGAAGACGCCGACGTCCGGTTCCGGTGAGGCGATGAGCGAACCGTCGATCTTCTTCTTCGAGGTCAACGAACGGCAGGGGGTCTTCCACCGCCGGGCCTTCCTGCTGGGCGGCTTCGCGGGCCTGGGCCTGCTGACCCTGACCGGGCGCCTGGCCCAGCTCCAGCTAGTCGAAGCCCAGCGCTACCAGAAGCTTTCGGCCGGCAACCAGTTCAACTACCGCCTGGTGCCGCCGCCGCGCGGCCTGATCCTCGACCGCAACGGCGTGGCCCTGGCCTCCAACCGTCCCAACTTCCGCCTGATGGTGATCAAGGAGAAGGGCATGGACGTCGAGGCCACCCTCGACGACCTGGCCACCCTGGTGCCGATCGACGGCACGCGCCGCGCCCGCCTGCTCAAGGAAGTCAACAACGCCCCGCGCAAGGCGCCGGTGGTGGTGATGGAGGACATGAGCTGGGAGGAGTTCTCCCGGATCAACATCCGCACCCCCGAGCTGCCCAACATCAGCGCCGACATGGGCGAGGTGCGGGTCTATCCGTTCGGCGGCGCCTTCGCCCACGTCATCGGCTACGTGGCCAAGGTGTCGGACAAGGACGTCGAGGCGGCGCGGACGGACCTGACCCAGGACCAGGAACTGCTGCACAATCCCGGCTTCCGCATCGGTCGCCAGGGCGTGGAAAAGGCTTTCGACATTGCTCTGCGGGGCAGGGCGGGGGCCATCAAGGCCGAGGTCGACGCGCAAGGCCGCGTGGTCAGTCTCGACCCGGCCGGCGACATCCCGGCCACGCCCGGCAAGGAAGTGCGCCTCACCCTCGACGCTGACATCCAGAACCGCGCCCTCGAGGTGATGGGCGAGGAGAGCGGCGCCATCGTGGTGATGGACGTGCGCAACGGCGACCTGCTGGCCATGGTCTCGGCCCCCAGCTTCGACGCCAACCGCTTCGTCAAGGGGCTGTCCGGGGCCGAGTACAAGGCGCTGTCGGAGTACGAGCGCAAGCCGCTGCTCGACAAGGCCATGACCGGCACCTATCCGCCGGGCTCGACCTTCAAGCCGACGGTGGGCCTGGCCGCGCTGACGGCCGGCATCGATCCCGAGGTCCGCATCAACTGCCCGGGCAGCTGGTACTACGGCGGCCGCACCTGGCGCTGCTGGCAGAAGGGCGGCCACGGCGCCCAGAACATGCACGACGCCATCAAGAACTCGTGCGACATCTACTTCTACCAGACGGCCCTGAAGATCGGCCCGGACGCCATCGCCACCGCCGCGCGCGGCATGGGCTTTGGCCAGGTGTTCGACATCGGCATCCCCGGCCAGAAGAAGGGCATCGTCCCTGACCGCGAGTGGAAGAAGCGGGCCTTCAAGCGCAATCCGGCCAACCAGATCTGGTTTCCGGGCGAGACCCCCAGCTACGGGATCGGGCAGGGGGCCCTGAACGTCAACGCGCTGCAGCTGGCGACGATGACCGCGCGCCTGGCCAACGGTAAGAAGGCCCTGGTGCCGCGCCTGGTGAAGTCGGTGGGCGGCGAGGAGCAGCCCAGCGGCGCCGACGTGCCCGACCTGCCGTTCTCCAAGGAGCACCTCGACTACGTGCGCGGCGGCATGGCCGCCGTGGCCAACGACGTGCGCGGCACGGCCTACAAGCAGAGCCAGCTGGGCCTGGGCGATGTGCAGATGGCCGGCAAGACCGGCACCGCGCAGGTCCGCAGCTACGACAAGGTCAAGAGCCGCAACAGCGCCTCGGTGCAGTGGAAGCTCAAGGACCACAACCTGTTCGTGGCCTTCGCGCCCTATGACGATCCGCGCTACGCCGTGGCGGTGCTGGTCGAGCACGGCGGCCTGGGCGGCGCCACCGCCGGCGCGCCGCGCGCCCGCGAGGTGATGCGCGTGGCCCTGCTGAAGGATCCGGAGATCCGCGCCCGCATCGAAAGGCCGATGCCGCTGCCGGAGGCTCCCGTCGAAACCGTCGACGGCGTGGTCGAGGGCGCGGCCCCCGACGAGCCCGAACTGGGCGCGCCGTCGCCGCCGGAGGCGACCCCGCCCACCGGCCAGCCGCCTCAGGGAGGCCACATATGACCCTCAGCGGCGGCCTCTCCCGGCCCGGCGAACGCGACCGGCCGATCATCAAGTTCATGGAGATCGACTGGACCTTTTGCCTGCTCCTGTGCCTGATCGCGGGCTCCGGGGCGCTGATGCTGTTCTCGATCGCCGGGGCCTCGTGGGAGCCCTGGGCCGACAAGCACCTGCTGCGTTTCGGCCTCTACTTCGTGATGATGATCGTGCTGGCGATGATCGACCTGCGGGTCTGGTTCTCGCTGGCCTATCCGGTCTACATCATCGGGCTGCTGCTGCTGGTGGCGGTAGAGGCGATCGGCGACGTGTCGCTGGGCGCCCAGCGCTGGCTGTCGATCGGCGGCTTCCGCTTCCAGCCGTCCGAGATCATGAAGCTGGGCGTGGTGCTGGCCCTGGCCCGCTACTATCACGGCCTGTCGGCCGACAGCGCCCGGTTCTCGTGGCGGCTGTTGGTCCCGGCGGCGATGATCGGCGCGCCGGTGCTGCTGGTGGCCCACCAGCCCGACCTCGGCACCGCCATGCTGATCGCCCTGACGGGCCTGGCCATCGTCATTCTCGCCGGCCTGTCCTGGCGGGTGATCGCCACCGGCGTCATCGGCGCCCTGGTGGCCATCCCGCCGTTCGTGCTGTTCGTGCTGCACGACTACCAGCGCAAGCGGGTGCTGACCTTCCTCAACCCCGAGGCCGACCAGTCGGGTTCGGGCTACCACATCTACCAGTCGAAGATCGCCCTGGGCTCGGGCGGCCTGCTGGGCAAGGGCTTTGGCCTGGGCTCGCAGAGCCAGCTGAACTTCCTGCCGGAAAAGCAGACCGACTTCATCTTCGCCACCCTGGCCGAGGAGTTCGGCTTCATCGGCTGCCTGTGGGTGCTGGCGCTCTACGGCGTGGTGATCTTCATGGCCCTGCGTATCGCCTCGATCAGCCACAGCCACTTCGGACGTCTGGCCGCCTCCGGCGTGACGGCGACCTTCGCCCTCTACGTGCTGATCAACGGGGCCATGGTCATGGGCCTGGCGCCGGTGGTGGGCGTGCCCATGCCGATGCTGTCCTACGGCGGCACCGTGATGATGACGGTGATGATCGGCTTCGGCCTCGTCCAGGCCGTGCGCGTGCACCGCTACACCGAAGTCACCAGCGGCAAGGGCTCGCTGATGTAGGAGGCGACCCGCGTCGCTTTCCTGTTTACGTACGTCAATTGAAGTGCGACGCTCTCCCATCATGCGAGTTGGGAGGCTGAATTGAAGCTCTGGTTGATCGGCGCCGCTCTGGCTGCGGTTTGCGTCGCGGGCGCCGCCGAGGCGGGCATCCCCACGCCCATCAAGATGCAGTGCGCCGTGGGCGGCGAGAGCTTCACCCACGTCGGCACGGCCTCCTACAGCACCTGGGGCCGACGGCCGGACGGCAAGCCCTATGGCAGCTGGGAGTTTCCGATGCCGGTCCCGGTGTGCCCGGGCAACGGCCTGGTCATGTACCGCGACTTCTCCAAGTCGGAGATCAAGCAACTGGAGACCCTGGTCGCCTCGGACGACTACAAGCGCCTGGTTCGCACGGACACCAGCTACTATCGGGCCGCCTGGCTGGAGGCGGCCCTGAAAGGCGAGGGCGATCCGCTGTGGCTGCTGCTGCAGGCCAGTTGGCAGGCCGACCGTCAGCCGGAGCTCAAGGCCCGCTATCAACGTGAATTCGCCGAGCGGGCCGAGGCCGAGCCGGTCAAGTCCGAGGACCAGGGCTGGGTGGGCCTGCTGGGGCAGGCGGCCAACAGCCGGCGGGAGCTGGGTCAGTTCGACGCCGCCAAGGCCGATCTCGCCCGGCTGGAGATCGACAAGCGGCTGGCCGCCCTGCCGGCCGCCCCGGCCGACGGCGCCCAGGAGTCCGAGGAGGTCGCCAACCGGCGCGGTCTGCTGGGCTTCCTCGTCCGGTTGCGGGCCGTGATCGATCGCGGGGACGCCTCGTCCGAACCGATCGACATGATCCCGCCGATGGCGGCGGCCAACCAGTGTCTGGACCTCGAGGCCAAGGGCCAGAGTCACGAGGTCTGCAAGGCCGAGCGGGTCGCCAGGCAGATGGAGTTCATGCGCAAGGCTCGCGCCGAGCGGGGCGCGGCCGGCTCCTGACGGAGGGGCCGCGCCTAGGGGCGGGGATCAGTCCAGAACGCCCTCGACCAGTTCGCGCAGATAGGCGACGTGGCCGCGAAAGGCCTTGGATCCGGTCGGCGTCACCTTCACGCGGGTACGCGGGCGCTTGCCGACGTGGTCCTTGAGGATCTCGACATAGCCGGCCTTTTCCAGGGCCGTCAGGTGGCTGCCGAGGTTGCCGTCGGTGGCCTCGGTGATGGTCTTCAGCCGCGAGAACTCCAGCGGCTCGCCCTGCCGCTCGGCATAGAGGGCGGCCATGATCTTCAGGCGCAGGGGCTGGTGGATCAGGTCGTCTGCTTGCGCCATGGTCAGGCCCTCGCCAGCCAGACGCCGCTGACGAACAGCGCCGCGCTGGCGCTGGCCATCCAGAAGGCCAGGTATTCCTTGAAGGCGTAGAAGCCGATCAGGGTCAGGGCGAACATCACCGCGCCGATCAGCAGGTAGCGGCGGGCCAGGAACACCCCGACCGCGGCGTAGATCGTGCCGACTAGCAGGCCGGGGAAGGCGAGATAGCCGGCCGGATCGGTCGGCCTCAGCACCGAGAACACCGCCAGCACGAAGAGCATCACCACGCCCATGCCGCCCAGCATGCGCAGGCTGGTGACGTCGGCTCTGCCGCCCTTGCCGCCCACGCCCGCCTGGCCCTTGAGGCGCTGGGCCAGGAGCACGCTGCCGATGGCGCCGATCGCGTCCAGCCCGAACCAGGTCCAGCTCCAGAACGTGGGCGGCAGCAGGCCCATGTTCAGGTAGCCCAGGGCCCAGATCACGCTCCACAGCATCAGGATTGGCCCGCCGATGCGATAGCCCTTGAGCATGCCGCTGCGGCGGGTGGTCGTGTCTATCTCGGCCAGCGCGGCGGCGGCCTCGTCCTTGGTCAGCACCATCACATCCTCCATAGGGGCGCATGGCCCTCTGTGGTGCAGAGTGATGTCGATTAGTTACTCTGTCAAGCAGAGTTCTCTGAAGGTGGTCAGGCGGCCGCCGCGCCGACCAGCAGGCTGGCCGCCAGGGCCAGCATCACCACGCCGATGCAGAGATCGAGCACGCGCCAGGCCGCGGGCCGCGCGAACAGCGGCGTCAGGAAGCGGGCGCCGAAGCCCAGTCCCGAGAACCACGCCAGGCTGGCCAGGGCCGCGCCGGCCATGAACAGCGGCCGCTCGCCCGCCGGCAGGCTGGCCCCCACCGCGCCCATCAGCATGACGGTGTCGATGTAGACGTGAGGGTTCAGGAAGGTGAAGGCCGCCGTCCCGGCCAGGGCGGCGCCTAGCGTCAGACCCGCCTGGTCGGCGACCACCAGGGCGGCCGGGCTGGCGGCGCGGCGCAGGGCGCTCACCCCGTACCAGGCCAGGAACGCCGCCCCGCCCAGGCTGAGGATCAGAGACAGCGCGGGAACCAGGGCCAGCACTTGGCCAAGGCCGCTGACCCCGGCGACGATCAGGCTGGCGTCGGCCAGGGCGCAGAACAGCACGATCGGGAGCACGTGCTCGCGCTTCAGCCCCTGGCGCAGCACGAACATGTTCTGGGCCCCGATGGCGACGATCAGGCCGGCGGAGAGGGCGAAGCCCTTGATGAAGGCGGGGAGGAGGGCGCTGGTCATGGCGGCTTGATGCCGGCCGGCGTCGCTGTAGTCTAACTAAGGATGCTAAATCGAATTTAGGTTGGCTAATGTTGGACTATGCTTCCCTGGCCGCCCTGGCGGCGGTGGCCCGCGAGGGCGCCTTCGACAAGGCCGCGATGGCGCTGGGCGTCACCCCCTCGGCGGTCTCGCAACGGGTGAAGGGGCTGGAGGAGCGCCTGGGCGCGGTGCTGCTGACGCGCGGCCAGCCCTGCCGGCCGACGGCGGTCGGGGCCAGGCTGTGCGCCCATGTCGAGCAGGTGCGCCTGCTGGAAAGCGACCTCGTCGCCGACCTGCCGCGCCTGGCCGCGCCCGACGCCGGCCCGGCCGTGCTGCGGATCGCCGTCAACGCCGACAGCGTCAGCACTTGGTTTCCCCAGGCCGCCGCCCGGTTCGCGGCGCAGACCGGGGCCATGCTCGATCTGGTCATGGACGACGAGGCCCACACCGCCGAGCGCCTGCGCGACGGCCAGGTGCTGGCGGCCGTCACCGCCGACCCCGCGCCGGTCCAGGGCTGCCGCACCTATCCGCTGGGCGCGATCGACTATGTCGCCACCGCCAGCCCCGACTTCGTCGCCCGGTTCTTCGCGAGCGGGGTGAACGGCGAGAGCCTGGGCGCGGCCCCGATGCTGCGCTTCGACCGCCGCGATGGCCTGCAGGCCCGCTGGGCGCAGGAGGCGCTGGGCGTGAAGCCCGCCGGCCCTGTCCACTTCACCCCGGCCACCCAAGGCATGCTGGACATGAACCTGGCCGGCCTGGGCTGGGCGATGACGCCGCGTGTTCTCGCCAAGCCGCATCTGGAGGCCGGGCGACTGGTGGAGCTTCCGCCCAAACGTTCCATCGCCGTCGCGCTGTACTGGCAGCGCACGCGGCTTTCGGCGCGACTGCTCGACCAGCTGACCCTGGCGGTGCGGACGACGGCGGGAGAGGCGCTGGCGGTTCCTGAGGCGGGGTAACCGTTACGAATTTGAGCTGATTTTTCTCCGTGCATCCCCGCGAAGGCGGGGATCCAAGCCGAGGCTGCGGAGGATCCACGGCCTCGCCTCGTCCTGAACGTCAGCTTGGATCCCCGCCTTCGCGGGGAAAGACGGATTGGAGGGGCACGGTCAGTGGATGAATGTCGTTCCGCCTAGCGGTTCTTCAGCGCCCGGCCGGTGACGACGGCGCCCAGGCCGAACTTGCCGCGCAGGGCGTCGATGGCGGTCTCGCTCTTCAGCGCCCGGCGCTCGTCGCCGGCGAAGAAGTCGTCGGCCGCCCCGGCGGCGGGGACGAACTCGGTCAGGCCCGCCCCGATCAGGCGATAGGAGCGGCCGGCCGGCTCGGCGGCCAAGAGCTCGCGCGCCACCTGGAACAGGGTCTGGGCCGTCTGGGTGGGGACGGGCAGGGTGCGGCGGCGGGTGTGGATCTTGAAGTCGGGGGTGCGCAGCTTCAGCGTCGCCACACGCCCGGCCACGTCCTCGCGGCGCGCCTGGCGGGCCACCTTCTCGCACAGGGGCCAGAGCTGGTCCTCCAGCTCCTCGCGGCGAAAGAGGTCGTCGTTGAAGGTGGTTTCGGCGCTGATCGTCTTGCGCACGCTGTCGGGATCGACGGCCCGGGCGTCCTCGCCGTGGGCCAGGCGGTGCAGCCGCAGCCCGCCCGCGCCCAACTCCTTGGCCAGCATCTTGAGGTCCGCATTGGCGATGTCGCCGACCGTGGGCAGGCCAAGGCCGGCCAGAGTGGTCACCGTGGCCGGGCCCACGCCCGGCAGGATCGACACCGGCTTGGACGCCAGGAACGTCACCGCCTCGGCCGCGCCGATCGCCGAGAAGCCGCGCGGCTTGTCCAGCTCCGAGGCGATCTTGGCCAGGAACTTGTTGGGGGCCAGGCCCACCGAGACGGTCAGGTTCTGCTCGGCCTCGATCTCCTTCTGCACCTTGGCCAGCATCACCGCCGGCGGCGCGCCGTGCAGGCGCTCGGTGCCGGAAAGGTCGATCCAGGCCTCGTCCAGCGACAGCGGCTGGACCAGCGGCGTCAGGTTCGACAGCCGCGCCATGATCAGCGCGCTCTCGTGCTTGTACTTGGCGAAGTTGGGCTTCACCACGACGGCGTCGGGGCACAGCTGTAGCGCCTTGTACATCGGCATGGCCGAGCGCGCCCCGCTCATCCGGGCGATGTAGCAGGCCGTGGTCACGACCCCGCGCTTGCCGCCGCCGACGATCACCGGCTTGTCGCGCAGCGACGGATCGTCGCGCTTCTCCACCGAGGCGTAGAAGGCGTCGCAGTCGAGGTGTGCCATGGACAGCTGGCCGAGCTCCTCGTGGAAGACCGTGCGCGGCGAGCCGCACGACGGGCAGCGCGGCGCCTTGCGCTCGCCGGTCCACAGGCAATCGCGGCAAAGAGCTTTCATCTGGGGGCTTTCATCGGCCTTCGAGCGCCAGCGCCTCGCGGATGGCGATCTTCAGGTCGGGCCACAGGTCGATGCGGGCGTGGCGGTCGGGAGCGCTGGGGGCCAGCGGGCGCAGGCGCTTGTCGGCCACCATCTGGAAGCGGCCGACCGAGGGGGCGCTTGTGGCCACCGATTCGAGTTGCGGTAGCAGGTCGTCGATGAACACCGCCGGGGCCTCGACCCGTCCGGCCAATTGCGCGGCCGACGGACCCTTGGGACCCGAATTGATCACCAGCGGATAGTCGAAGCCGTGGGTCTTCAGCCACTTGGCGCGGGTCTGGCGGCCGTGCTCGGGGGCGTTGGTCAGGATCACCACATTGGCGTCCAGCGACAGGTCGGCCAGGGCGTCGGCCGCGCCCTCGGCGGGCTCCAGGTCCTCGCCGCCGTCGCGGAAGAAGTCGTCGAACAGGGCCCGGCCGGCGATCAGGTCCAGGTGTTCGGTCTCGCCGGGGCGATAGATGTTCTGGAACAGGGCGAAGCGATCGACGCGCAGCTCGAAGCCGTGCCGGCCGATGAACGCGCCGAAGCCGGCCATGAACTGGGCCAGCACCTCGTCGACATCCACGATGACGAGCGGACGGTGCGTATCGAGCGTGCAGGCCTTAAGGTCTAGGGAGCAGGGGTCCATGTTCTGCAATCGGGCGTTGGAAACGCGATTAGCGCGGGCTTAAGGATATTCGTGCGATCTGAGGATGAAGAAGCGGCGCGAATCCCTCACGTGTCGCCACGGACCGTATGGTCGGGGTCAGGATGACGAAGAAGGTCCTCATCGTCGAGGATAACGAGCTGAACATGAAGCTCTTTCATGATCTGCTCGAAGCCCAGGGCTATGAGACCCTGCAGACCCGTGAGGGCCTGCAGGCGTTGTCGATCGCCCGTGAGCATCGCCCCAATTTGATCCTCATGGACATCCAGTTGCCCGAGATTTCGGGCCTGGAAGTGACCAAGTGGCTCAAGGAGGACGACGATCTGTCACATATCCCAGTCGTCGCCGTTACGGCATTTGCGATGAAGGGCGACGAGGAACGGATTCGCGAGGGCGGCTGCGAGGCTTACATCTCGAAGCCCATCTCGGTGACGCACTTCCTCGAAACCATTCGCCGACTGCTGGAGAGGTAACAGGCCGTGAGCGCGCGAATCCTCGTCGTCGACGACATCGAGGCCAATGTGCGCCTGCTCGAGGCCAAGCTTTCGGCCGAGTATTATCAGGTCTCCTGCGCCTATGACGGCCCGACCGCGCTTGTAAAGGCGGCCGAGGAACTGCCCGACATCATCCTGCTCGACGTGATGATGCCCGGCATGGACGGCTTCACCGTCTGCCGCAGGCTCAAGGAAGATCCCGCCACTCGCCACATCCCGGTGGTGCTGGTCACGGCCCTCGACGGCCGCGCCGACCGCATCCAGGGCCTGGAGGCCGGCGCCGCCGACTTTCTGACCAAGCCCATCGACGACGTCATGCTGTTCGCCCGCGTGCGCAGCTCGACCCGCCTGAAGATGGTCATCGACGAACTGCGCCAGCGCGAGGCCTCGGGCCGCCGCATCGGCGTGATCGCCGGCGCCGCCACCCGCCTCGACGGCATCGGCGGCCGGGTCCTGATCGTCGACGACAACGAACGCCAGGCCCAGCGCGTGGCCGCCGAACTGGCGGTCGAGCACCGCCCGGTGGTCGAGACCGATCCGGCCAAGGCCGAGGTCAGCGCCAGCGGCCCCGTCGACCTGGTCATCGTCAACGCCGCCGCGCGCGGCTTCGACGGCCTGCGCTTCGCCGCCACCCTGCGCTCGAGCGAGCGCACCCGGCACCTGCCGATCCTGGCCGTCGTCGATCCCGACGACCGTCCGCGGATGGTCAAGGCGCTGGACCTGGGCGTCAACGACGTGCTGCCGCGCCCGATCGACCCGCAGGAACTGGCGGCCCGCGCCCGCACCCAGGTGCGCCTCAAGCGCTACACCGACTATCTGCGCAACAATCTCGACCACTCGCTGGAGCTGGCCGTCACCGATCCGCTGACCGGCCTGCACAACCGTCGCTACATGACCGGCCAGCTGTCGGCCCTGGTCAACCGCGCCACCATGGGCGGCGACCCGGTGTCGGCGCTGATGATCGACATCGACTACTTCAAGAAGATCAACGACGGCTTCGGCCACGACGTCGGCGACGAGGTGCTGCGCGAGTTCGCCCTGCGCCTGGCCTCGAACGTCCGCGCCATCGACCTGCCTTGCCGCTTCGGCGGCGAGGAGTTCACGGTGATCATGCCCGACACCCAGCTGGTCGACGCCGTGCGCATCGCCGAGCGGATTCGCATGCACGTGGCCGGCTCGCCGTTCCGCGTGGCCGGCGGCCAGGAACTGCTGACGGTGACCATCTCGGTCGGCGTCTCGGCCACCAGCGGCGCGGGCGACACCCCCGAAGCCCTGCTCAAGCGCGCCGACAGCGGCGTTTACGAGGCCAAGGCCTCGGGTCGCAACGCGGTGGTCGGCAAGGCGGCAGCCTAAATCCCCTCTCCGAGATGAGAAGCGGGCCTACTTCGCGATCTTGATCTCGTACAGCCACGGCCAGAACTTTCCGGTCACGAAGATCCGGTCGCCCTTGGCGTCGTAGGCGATGCCGTTGAGCACGTCGGCATGGGCGGCTTCCTGCGGCGTCAGCAGGCCTGACATGTCGAGGCGCCCGATCACGTTGCCGGTCTTGGGATCGATGCGGATGATCTGGTCGGTCTGCCAGAGATTGGCCCAGACCTCGCCCTTGATGAATTCCAGTTCGTTGATCTGGTCGACCGGCTGGCCGAACTCGGTGACCTTGATCCGGCCGGTCTCCTTCAGGGTCTCCGGATCCAGGAACCGCAGCTCGCTCGTGCCGTCGCTCATGATGATGCGGCGATCGTCCCGGGTCAGGGCCCAGCCTTCGCCGGTGTAGGTGAAGGTCGATTTCACGGCGAAGGTCGCGCGGTCGCGCACGAAGCCGACGCCGTCCTTCCAGGTCAGCTGCACCAGCTTGTCGCCCCAGTCGACGATGCCTTCGCCGAAATACTTGGGGTCCATGTCGGCCTGCTGCTGGACCGCGCCGGTCTCCAGCGACACTCGGCGCACCCAGGAGCGGCCTTCCAGGCCCGTGCTCTCGTAGAGTTGGCCGTCACGGAACAGCAGGCCCTCGGTGAAGGCCTGGCGGTCGTGCGGGTAGGTGCGGACGATCTCGTAGCCCTGGGTGTGCGGGACCGGCTCCGGCGCCGAGCAGGCGGGCACGGCGGCGAGGATCGAGAAGGCTAGGGCGAGGCGAACGATCACGCGGGGGAATCCTATGCCAGGGCAGGCGCCCACTGCGTCACTAGCCGAGTTGAGCCGGAAAAACAAAAACGCCAAAAACAAAAACGCCCGACGTTGCCGCCGGGCGTTTTCGAAATTCGTCGGTGCGACGAGGCGATCTTACTTGATCTTGCCTTCGCGGAATTCGACGTGCTTGCGCACGACCGGGTCGTACTTCTTCAGCACCATCTTCTCGGTCTTGGTGCGGGCGTTCTTCTTGGTGACGTAGAAGAAGCCGGTGTCCGCCGTCGAGTTCAGGCGGATCTTGATCGAAGCCGGTTTGGCCATGGTCGAATCCCTGCGGTAATCGCGCAGGTCCCCGCGCGGTCGAAATGAGAGGCGCGGAACATACTCATGAACGGGGCAAAGTCAATTGCCGGCTGCGCATCGCTTGTAAGGGAAATCCACCGACCGCGCCTTGCCGTCGATTTCCCCCTCGATCCGGCCCACAAGCCCGTCCGCGCCTTGGCTGCGATAGATCACCCGCTGCGGAAAGTCGTGGGCGAGGTTTTCGAACACCAGCTCGCCGGGGCCGGCGCTCTTCAACGGAAAGACGCCTTCGGCCTGGCCCGAGGGCAGGGCGACGAAGGTGAGTCGTCCGTCGGCCTCCTGGATTCGGGTGAACTCCCAGCCGCGCGCCTTGCCGTCGCGCACCGTGCGGCTCATGCCCAGCATCATCCCGCCGCCGGGCGCGAGCCACTGCTCCTCGACGACGCCGTTGGGCAGCGTCTGCTTCCAGCAGCCGGCCAGGAAGGCGGCCTGGTCGATCGGGGCGGTGACGGTCTGCAGGGCGAGGAGGAGGGCGAGCATGGTCAGAGTTCCGTCATCACCGCATTGCCGCGCAGGAAGCGCATGAACGGCGCCGGGCGGCCGGGGTCCTTCATTTGCTGGGCGGTCTCGCGCAGCACCATGCGGGTGATGCTGGGCAGATCAAGGTCGCGGGTCTCGTCGAAGCTGACCCAGGCGATCTCGTCCAGCTCGCCGCAGTCGGGCTGACGCTCCAGGCTCAAGAGGGCGCTGGCCGGGGCCATGAAGAAGCGGGCGTCGAAGCGGCGGGGGCGATAGGGCGGGGTGATCGCGCGGGCCACGAAGCTCAGCGGCGCCAGGTCGGGCAGGGCGCCCTGGGCCAGGAACGGCCGCCAGGCGCCGGCCCCGGGACGCGGCGGCGCGGCCTTGGCCAGCAGCAGGCCGGTCTCCTCGAAGGTTTCGCGCACCGCCGCCAGCGCCAGGGCGCGGGCCAGGCGGGCGGGGGAGGCGTGCCTGGGATGCTTGGCCAGGCGCTCGGCGACCTCCGCAGAAAGCTCGCTGGCCGAGGGCGCGTCGAAGTCGCCGCGATCGACCCGGCCGCCCGGAAACACCCATTTGCTGGCCATGAAGGCGTGGCCGCGATTGCGCCGGCCCATCAGCACGCGCGGCGCGGGGCCGTCGTCGCGCACCACGATCACGGTGGCGGCGTGGCGGGGGCGGATGACGCCGGAACTCGGATCCAGCGCCTCGCCGTCATCCTTGGAGTCGAATGCGGGCTCGGTCATGGACGAAGCTTAGTCTCCGTGACGCTTCTGCAAAGCCGTTCCTTAGGGAAAGCATGGCCGGCCTTGACCCGGCGGCGGGAACCGCCAAGCTCGCCCGCAAAGTCTTCTCTAGGAGTCGGGTATGGGCGTGCGCACGACGGTTTCGGTTCTGGCCCTGGCGATCATGGCGGCAAGCCCCGCTCTCGCGGCCCCCTCCAACGCCAAGGTCGAGGCGGCGGCCAAGGCGGCCCAGCCCCAGGTCGTGGCCTGGCGGCGCGACGTCCACGAGCACCCCGAACTGGGCAACCAGGAGGTTCGCACCGCCGCCCTGGTGGCCAAGGAACTGAAGGCTCTGGGCCTGGAGGTGCGCGAAGGCGTCGGCAAGACCGGCGTGGTCGGGATCCTGAAGGGCGGCAAGCCCGGCAAGGTCGTGGCCCTGCGCGCCGACATGGACGCCCTGCCGGTGCTGGAAAAGACCGGCCTGCCGTTCGCCTCCAAGGCCACCGCCACCTGGGAAGGCAAGACCGTTCCCGTCATGCACGCCTGCGGCCACGACACCCACGTCGCCATGCTGCTGGGCGCGGCCACGGTGCTGGCCGGCATGAAGGCCGACATCGCCGGCACGGTCGTCTTCATCTTCCAGCCGGCTGAGGAAGGTCCCCAGGCCGGCGACGAGGGCGGCGCCAAGCTGATGATCGCTGACGGCGCGCTCGACAATCCCAAGGTCGACGCCATCTTCGGCGTCCATATCGGCCCCGGCGACGCCCACGCCCTGAACTATCGCCCCGAAGGCTTCTACGCCGGCGCCGACCGCCTCACCATCACCGTCAAGGGCAAGCAGACCCACGGCGCGCGCCCCTGGGCCGGCATCGACATGGCCAGCGTCTCGGCCGACATCATCCAGGCCCTGAACCAGATCGCCGCCCGCCAGATCGACGTCGGCTCCTCGCCCACGGTGCTGACCATCGCCACGATCAACATGGGCGTGCGCAACAACATCATCCCCGAGGACCTGGTGATGAGCGGCACCCTGCGCACCTTCACGCCCGAGCGTAAGGCCGAGGTGATCGCCAAGACCCAGAAGGCCGTGGCCGCCATCGGCGACCGCTATGGCGCGAAAGCCGAGGCGGTGTTCACCCAGCCCTATCCGGTCACCTGGAACGACGCGGCGCTGTCGAAGTGGGTCAAGGGTCCGCTGGAGAAGGCTTCGCCGGGCAAGGTCGACGACCAGGCCGCCCTGGTCACCGGGGCCGAGGACTTCTCCCTCTACGGCCAGAAGGTCCCGGCCGTGTTCGTCCAGCTGGGCGGCCGCAAGGCCGACGTCCCCGCCGCCGGCGCCCCGGCCAACCACTCGCCCTATTTCGACATCGACGAGGCGGTGCTGGAGACCGGCGTGAAGGCCGAGGTGTTCATGGCCCTGGATTACCTGGCGAAGAAGTAGCGCCTCCGGCGACCCCCTCAGTCGCTCCGCGACAGCTCCCCCAGAGGGGGAGCATCCTGGAGCCGGCGCTAATAGATCCTCCCCCTCTGGGGGAGGTGGCCCGGAGGGCCGGAGGGGGTTTTGCGGCGCCCCCTCGCATTTTTTGGGAAAGCGCCTATCTAACCGCCCCATGAGCGACGCCGCCCCCCAGATCACCGTTCCCGACGACCTCGTTTCCGCCTTCCAGATCGAAGGCTTGCCCGTGCGCGGCCGCGTCGTGCGGCTGGGCGAGGCGGTCAACGAAGTGCTGACCCGTCACGCCTATCCCGAGCCGGTGGCCAACCTGCTGGGCGAGGCCTGCGCGCTGGCCGCCCTGGTCGGCTCCAGCCTGAAGTTCGAGGGCCGGCTGATCGTCCAGGCCCAGGGCGACGGCCCGGTGCGCTACGTCGTCGTCGACTACGACACCACCGGCGGCCTGCGCGGCTACTGCCGGTTCGACGAGGCCGAGGTGGCGGCCGTCTCGGAAGGCTTCGTGCGTCCGGGCGCCAAGACCCTGCTGGGCGGGGGCGTGTTCATCATGACCCTCGACCAGGGCCCCGACATGGAGCGCTACCAGGGCGTCACGGCCATCGAAGGCGAGAGCCTGGCCCTGTGCGCCGAGCAGTACTTCATGCAGTCCGAGCAGATCCCGACCCGCGTGCGCCTGGCCGTCGGCCAGGTGGACACCGGCGAAGGCCCGACCTGGCGCGCCGGCGGCGTGCTGATCCAGACCATCGCCGGCGACGAGACGCGCGGCGAGACCAAGGAGGCCTGGAACCACGCCCAGGCGCTGTTCGAGACCACGGGCGAGGACGAACTGGTCGACCCGACCGTGCCGACCACCACCCTGCTGTGGCGCCTGTTCAACGAGGATGGCGTGCGCCTGATCGAGGAAAAGCCGCTGCGCGCCTTCTGCCGCTGCTCGGAAGAGCGGATCGGCGTGGTGCTGCAGTCCTTCTCGCCCGAGGAGAAGGCCGAGATGATCGAGCCGGACGGCAAGATCCACGTGACCTGCGAATACTGCTCGCGGGTCTACGCGCTGGAACCGAACGGCGAGGCTTAAGCCCCCTCCGGCCCTCCGGGCCACCTCCCCCAGAGGGGGAGGATCTAGGAGCGCCGCACCAAGAAGATGCTCCCCCTCTGGGGGAGCTGTCGCGGAGCGACTGAGGGGGCCTTCGCCCCCTAAGCCCGCCCGATCACGTATTCATGCGTCAGGTCGAGATCCAGCCGCACCGAGCCGGCCGGCGGTTCGCACGCGTCCAGATGCGGCGGCTCGCCCAGCACCAGATAGGCCTGGGCGTTGGGCTCGAGGTTGTTGAAGCTGATCTTCGACGAGCCGCCCGGCGGGATCGTGCGCGCCAGGCTGACCGGCCTGGTCGCGGCCTTGGAAAACACCACGACCGTCGAATTCTGGGTGTCGTCGCTTCGGTTGATGAGGGTCAGCTCGTAGTCGGCCACGCCGCAACCTCCCTGTGTTTCGCGGTCTGACGCCGCAAAAGGAAGTAAACGCGTAACGCCGTTACTTGGCAACGGCGCAGGTTGCGGCGCGGCCGACCGCTTATTCGTAGCTGACCAGGAAGGCCCGGTTGGGCTGCTGGATCACCGTGGCGGTGGTTTCGCTCTTGCCGTTGAAGTCGACCTCGATCGGGGCGCTGGCCACCGAGCTGTGGTCGATCTCCTCGCCGGCGTCATAGGCGATGTCGTTGACATAGAAGTGCGGCGCCGGCTCGCCGTCTTCGGGCGTGTAGTTGACGACGTCGAAGCCGCCATTGGTCACGTGCTGGAGGGTGGCCCAGGCGTTGGTGTAGACGCCCGGCCCGGCCGTCGCGGGCTGCTGGGCGAAGATCGTGTAGCTCTGCGGCGCTACGGAATGGTTCTCGACGCGGATCGTGTAGGTGGTCGCCATGGTCTTCCCCCTGTGGCTGAGACAGGGGGATTCAATAGCTCAAAGTTGCAGGCTGGGAAGGGGCGCGCGCGAGTTTAGTTCGCGCGGCGCGCGGCGCCCGGCAGATGCAGCGAGAACTCGGGGATCTCGGCGGTGAACGCCTCGCCAGCCTCGGTGACCATCTGGTAGCGGCCGACCATCGTGCCCGACGGCGTCGGCAGCGGGCAGTTGGACACGTAGCGGAAGGCCTCGCGCGGCCGCAGTTCCGGCTGCTCGCCGACCACGCCCGAACCCTCGACCTCGTTGCTGCGGTTCATGGCGTCGGTGACCTTCCACCAGCGCGCCACCAGATGCACGGTCTCGACGCCGTGGTTCTCGATCTCGACGGTGTAGGCCCACAGATAGAGGCCCTGCTCGGGCGAGGATTCCTCGGGCAGGTAGCAGGGCGCGACCCGCACGACGATGTCGCGCGTGCGGGCCTCATAGATGCCGGTGTCGGCGCCGCGACGCCGACGGATCCGCTTCAGGGGCGGACTGGACTCACGCCTGGTCGAGCGCACGGATCACGTCCCGGGTCAGGTCGTCGAGGCTTTCCAGGCCCACCGACAGGCGCACGCCGCCCTCGGTCACGCCCAGCAGCGGGCGCATCTCCTCGGGCACCGAGCGGTGCGTGGTGGTCGGCGGGTGGGTGGCCATCGACTTGGCGTCGCCCAGATTGTTGGAGATGTCGATGATCTCCAGCGCGTTCAGGAACTTGAAGGCCGCCTCGCGCGAGCCGAGGTCCAGCGCGATCACCGTGCCGCCGCCGCTCATCTGGCTCTTGGCGACGTTGTGGCCGGGGTGGTCGGGGCGGAAGGGATAGAGCACCTGCGTCACCTTCTTGTGCTCGGCCATGGTGTTGGCCAGGGCGAAGGCGCTGTCGGTCTGGCGGCGCACGCGCAGGTCCAGGGTCTCCAGACCCTTGAGCATCACCCAGGCGTTGAACGGCGACAGCGACGGGCCGGTGTGGCGCATGCTGTCGCGGTAGAATTCCTCGTTGATCGCCTCGGTGGTCAGGATCGCCCCGCCCAGCACCCGGCCCTGGCCGTCGATGTGCTTGGTGGCCGAATAGACGACGACGTCGGCGCCCAGTTCCAGCGGCTGCTGGAAGATCGGGGTGGCGAAGACGTTGTCGACGATGACCTTGGCGCCGACGGCGTGGGCCAGTTCCGACACCGCGCGGATGTCGGTGATCGCCAGCACCGGGTTCGACGGCGTCTCGATCAGCACGGCCTTGGTGTTGGGGCGGATGGCCGCTTCCCAGGCCTTGGGATCGGTGGCGTCGACGAAGGTGGTCTCCACCCCGAAGCGCGGCAGCCATTCTGCGATCAGCCAGCGGCACGAGCCGAACAGGGCGTTACCGGCCACCACGTGATCGCCGGCCCGCACCAGGCCCATCAGCGAGGAGTGCACGGCGGCCATGCCGGTGGCCGTGGCGCGGCAGACCTCGGCGCCTTCCAGCAGGGCCAGGCGGTCCTCGAACATCTTCACGGTCGGATTGTTGAACCGCGAATAAACGAAGCCCGGGTCCTCGCCCGAGAAGCGGCGGTCGGCGCCCTCGGCGCTGTCATAGGTGAAGCCCTGCGTCAGATAGAGCGCCTCGGCGGTCTCCATGAACGGCGAGCGCGCCAGACCCCCGCGGATCAGCTTGGTGGCGACGTCCCAGTTCTTCGGATCTTCGGACACGCGATACTCCCGATGACGAAAAGGCCCGCGCCTGCCGCTTCGGCGGACGCAATCGCGGTGGGTATAGGCGATCTTTCACCGCTTCGTCACGGTCCGAGCGCGCCAGGCGAGCGAGAGGATGGTCTGGGTCGCCTGACGGGCGTCGCAAGCCTTGCCTTGGCGCGCCGTTGCGGTTCCCATCCCGTCGGGCGGTAAAAGGGGGCGAGAATGGCGGCCGGACGAAGGATCGTGCTGGCGACCACGGGTTCGCTCGGCGATCTGCATCCCTTCCTGGCCCTCGCCCTGGCCCTGCGGCGCCTGGGCCATGTTCCCGTGCTGGCGACCCACGAGGACCACCGGGCCAAGGTCGAGGCCGAGGGCCTGGAGTTTCGCCCGCTGCGGCCCAGCACCGAGGAGATCCAGGCGCGGCTGGGCCTCGATATCGCCGACGTGTTCGAGCGGATGTCGCGCGATCCCGACTTTCTGCTGCGCGACCTGCAGATGCCGTTCCTGTCGCAGACCTACGAGGACGTCCGCGCCGCGGCCCAGGACGCGGACATGGTCGTGACCCACAACATCGTCTTTGGCGCGCCGCTGGCGGCCCGGACGTTGGGCCTGCCCCTGGTCCGCGTCGCCCTGGCGCCGATCTTCCTGCAGTCGGCGACCGATCCGTCCGAGACCGGGCCGGCGCCCTACGTGTTCTCGCCGCGCTCGGCCGCGGCGGTCGGCTGGAACGGGTTGGTCCGGGCGCTCGTGCGCGGCCGGATATCCTCGTCCCTGAAGCCCCTGCGCCGCCTGGGCCGGACGCTCGGCGTCGCCCATGCCGGCGCCGACGCCCTGTTCGACTGCGGCCATGGCGACGGCGCGCCCATGCTCGGCCTCTATTCGCCGCGCTTCGGTCCGGTCCAGCCCGACCATCCCGCCGGCCTGACCCTCGTCGGCTTCCCCGCCTACGACAGCGAGGCGGGCGGGACGCAGGCGCTGGATCCGGCGCTGGCGGCCTTCTTCGACGCCGGTCCGGCCCCGATCGTGTTCTCGCTGGGCAGCTTCGCGGTTCACGCGCCGGGCGACTTCTATCGCGCCAGCCTCGAAGCGGCGCGCGGCCTGGGACGACGGGCGCTGCTGCTGGCCGGGGCGGAGGAGGCGCAGCGCCTTCAGGGCGAGCGGGGAGGGGACGTGTTCGTGGCCGCCTACGCCCCCCATTCCCAGGTCTTCCCGAGGGCGGCGGCGATCGTCCATCACGGCGGGATCGGCACGACGGCCCAGGCCCTGCGGTCAGGCAGACCGCAGCTGGTGACGCCGTTCCTGGGCGACCAGCACGACAACGCCCGACGGGTGAAGCGCCTGGGCGTGGGGCGCAGGCTCCGGCCCGACCGCTACGAGGGCGGCGGCGCGACCGAAGCTCTGCGGACCTTGCTGGGTGATCCCGCCTATGCGACCGCCGCCGAGGCCCTGGCGCCGGTGTTTCGAGCCGAGGACGGCGCCGGGGCGGGCGCTCTCTATCTAGACGGGCTGCTCGAGCGGGCCTGACGGCGCCCAGATTCTCGCGGCGGCTCCCATAGCGCCCTTGCCTCGCGGCACCGCTTTGGGGGAGTGTGCCGCCGATGACCGACGCCCATTTCGCGGGGATTCTGCCCTGCCAGACCATCGAGGACCTGATCGCCCAGGAGGCGATCACCTCGCAGACGCCGTTCGACCGTGACCAGGTTCAGCCGGCCAGCCTCGACCTGCGCCTGGGCGTGCGCTGCTGGCGGGTGCGGGCCTCGTTCCTGCCGGGCGTCGCGCGCCGCGTGCCCGAGCGTCTCAAGGACGTGGCCATGCACGAGCTGGACCTGTCGAAGGGCGCGGTGCTGGAGAAGGGCTGCGTCTACATCGCCGAGATCCAGGAGCGCCTGGCTTTGCCGGCCAATGTCGCCGCGCGCGGCAATCCGAAGAGCTCGACCGGCCGGGTGGACGTCTTCGTGCGCCTGCTCAGCGACCGCTCCAAGGCTTTCGACGACATCGAGGCCGGCTATGAGGGGCCGCTCTATATCGAGATCGCGCCGCAGACCTTTTCGGTGCTGGTCCGCGCCGGCACGCGCCTGAACCAGCTGCGCCTCAAGCGCGGCGAGCCGGCCAAGCTGGCCATCCGCAGCGTCGGCGTCGACCTGACCCCGGGCGAGACCGGCATCGTCGGCTTCCGCGGCCGCCGCCACGCCGGCGTCGTCGATCTCGACCACGAGGACGGCCACGACCCGCGCGACTTCTGGGAGCCGCTGGAGACCCGCCACGGCGAGCTGCTGCTCGATCCGGGCGAGTTCTACATTCTCGCGTCCAAGGACGACGTCGAGATCCCGGTCATGGAAGCGGCCGAGATGACCCCGATCGACCCCTCGGTCGGCGAGTTCCGCGTCCACTACGCCGGCTTCTTCGATCCGGGCTTCGGCACGGAAGAGGCCGGGGCCGTCGGCTCCAAGGGCGTGCTCGAGGTGCGCAGCCACGAGACCCCGTTCCTGCTGGAAGACGGCCAGACCGTCGCCCGGCTGGTCTATGAGCCGCTCACCGCCCGTCCGGCCCGCCTCTATGGCGAGGGCGGTTCGCACTATCAGCGGCAGGGGCTGAAGCTTTCGAAGCACTTCAAGCCGTGGCGTTAGGCCGCGGCGCTCTGCGCTCGCGCGGTTAACCCCCTTCGCTCTAGGCTGAGACCGTATTCCTGTCGGGGGAAGCGATGGTTTCAGCGTGGGTGAAGGGCGTACGACGCCTGCTGGCGGTCATGACGGCCGTGGCGGGGCTGTCTGGCGTCGCCCATGCCGCCCCGGCCATGTGGGAAGTCAGCGACGGCGACTCCCGCATCTATCTGTTCGGCTCGATGCACGTGCTGTCGCCCGACCTCCGCTGGCGCACCCCGGCCTTCGATCGCGCCTACGCCCAGGCCGGCAAGCTGTGGTTCGAGACCCGGGGCGACGCCGACCCCGCCGCGGTGAAGGCCCTGGTCGACCGCTACGGCGTCGATGTGGACCGCTCCCTGACCGAAAAACTGCCGCCGCGCACCGTCGCCAGCCTGCGCGCGGCGCTGGACCAGCGCGGCGCCAGCCTCGACCGTGTCGATCACCTGCGGCCCTGGGCGGCGGCGATGATGCTGTCGGTGCTGCCGATGACGCAGGCCGGCGGTTCGGTGGCCAGCGGCGCTGACGCGGCCGTCACCCGCCAGGCTGTCCGCGCCGAAAAGCCCGTCCTGGCCTTCGAAAGCTTCGAGCAGCAGCTGCGCCTGTTCGCCGATCTGCCCGAGGCCGTCGAGGTGCAGTATCTCGACGACGTCGCCGCCGAGCAGAACGCGCCGCCGCGCCGGGGCGTCGACTTGCAGAAGGCCTGGCTGAAGGGCGATGTCGATCGGCTGGGCGCGATCCTGGTCGCCGGCATGCGCCGCGACCGGCCCGAGCTCTACGAAGCCCTGCTCAGGCGCCGCAACCTGGCCTGGGCCGAGGTTCTCGACCGCGAGATGGCCGGCTCCGGCGTCGAACTGGTCACGGTCGGGGCCCTGCACATGGCTGGCCCCGACGGCCTGCCGGCCCTGATGAAGGCGCGCGGCTATCGCGTGCGGCGGGTGCAGTAACCGCGCGAAGCGGTGCATGGTCAGGGCATGAGCGCGTCCGACCCGTCCTGGCTTTCCGATTTCATGCGCGACGAGCGGCTCGGTCCGGACTTCGTCGAAGCCTTCCACGCGCTGCACCGGCCTTTGGCCGAGCGTCTGGCCGCCGCGGCGTGGGCCCATGGCCGTCCGGGCTTCGTCGCCGGCCTGTCGGGACCGCAAGGGGCGGGCAAGTCTACCCTGGTCGCGGTAGTCGCCCGACTGCTGGAGGACGAGGGGCTGAAGGTCGCCACCCTGTCGCTGGACGACCTCTACCTGACCCGCGCCGAACGCCTGAAGCTGGCCGCCGAGGTCCATCCGCTGCTGGCGACGCGAGGGCCGCCGGGCACGCACGATGTGGCGCTGGGCCTCGCGACGCTCGACAGCCTGGCCGGGGAGGGGAGCACGACCCTGCCGCGCTTCGACAAGGCCGCCGACGACCGCGCGCCACGCGCGGCCTGGCCGGTGTTCGACGATCCCGCCGACGTCGTGCTGCTGGAAGGCTGGTGCCTGGGCGTGCGGCCGCAAGGTCCGGCGGCCCTGGCCGAGCCGGTCAACGCCCTGGAGCGCGACGAGGATCCTGACGGCGCCTGGCGCGGCTTCATCGACGCCGCCCTGGCCGGCGCCTATCGCGAGCTCTTCGGCCGGCTCGACTGGCTGGCCGTGCTGACCGCGCCCGACTTCGCCACCGTCCGGGCCTGGCGGCGCGAGCAGGAGGCGAAGCTGCAGGCGCGGCTCTCCGCAGAGGGCAGGCGAGGGGGCCTCGATCCGGCGGCCCTGGAGCGCTTCCTCGACCACTATGAGCGGCTGACGGCCTGGTGCGCCGCTGACCTGCCAGGGAGGGCCGACATGCACGTTCGTCTGGATGCGAACCGACGGCCGCTTACCCCGCCGCGAGTCGCCTAAAAGGCAAGTCGGGCGACCTGCTCAAGCTGTCGCGCGACACGGCGTCGCACTACATGTGGTGTCGGTCACGTTGGCGGTTATCAAGTGATAGTGTCCGGTTGTTGCGATTACACGCAGATTCGGTTTCGAATCCGCACGCGTCGACAGGAGCCATCGCGTCATGAACCGCCTCTTTTCCGGCCCGTTCTCGACCCACAGCCAGCGCGTCTCCGCCTGGGAGCGGGCCGAGCGCATCCCCGGTTGCGACAAGGCCGTCTGGCGTTGCGACGCCGAGGGCCGGGTGATCCGCTGGGACGACTACGGCGACCGCTTCTCGCAGTATGGCTGGCTGCTGCACGCCGATCCCAGGGCCCACTGGCTGGCCAAGGCCCTGGGCGTCACCCCGCCGATGCCGCTCCACTGGCGCGGGGAGCGTAACGCGGCTTAAACGCGATTTTTGTACAGGGTCCTTGACACGACTCTGGATTGCGATGTCAATGTACCTTGTCATTTTGACGGGGATGCTTGGCATGTCGGGGCTCAGCAGAGCGAATAAACGCCTGATCGGCGTTGTCTTCGGAACGTTCGCGGTCGCCATTTTCGGCGGGATCATCGGCGGCGTGCTGATGGTGCTGGGCCGCAAGTCGCCTCTGGCCGCAAGCCTGTCGGAACTGGCCGTCGCCGGGGTCATGGCCGTGGTGATTGTCGTGACCCTGTGGCTCAGCGCCCGCTGGTGGCGCGCCGCCGACGAGATGGTGCGCGAGGCGCACAAATGGGCCTGGTACTGGGGCGGAAGCAGCGGCATCGGCGCCGGCGCGGTCCTGTTCGCCAACGTCGCCCTGTTTCCCGCCTCGTTCAACGCCTCGCTGGCCGACGCCGCGCCGTCCACGATCTTCATCGGCGGCGTGGGGCTGTGCTTCATGCTGCAGATCGCGGGCTACGTGCTGGCCTGGGCCGGCTGGTGGCTGGTGCGGCGCTGAAGGGGCGAGACGATGAACGCCTTCAAGAAAAAGAACCGTCCCGCCGAAGCCAAGCCCGCCGCCCTGGCCATCATCGCCGTCAGCGGGATCGGCGGCTCCATGGCCCTGCTCCTGAACGGCGACGGCGAATGGCCCAGCTATATCGGCGCGGTGGGCATGGTGCTCTCGGCCATCGCCTTCGGCGTGACCGCCGCCCGGTCCTATGGCGGCGACCCGGTGCGCCCGGCGCTGCGCGATTTCCTCATCGGCTTTCTGACGTCCATCAGCGCCTACGCCCTGCTACTGCTGGGCGCGATCAGGCTGGACGCGGCGGGATTGGCCCACGGCGCGCTGGGTTACGCCGCCCTGGCCCCGGCGCTGGCCCTGGTCGGCGCCTTCGTCAGCCTCGGGATCTACCTCCATCGCGAGACCGACGAACTGTTGCGGCGGGTGGCGGTCGAGAGCCTGCTGTGGGCCCTGGGCGGCGTGCTGACCCTGGCCACGGCCTGGGGGATCCTGGAGGGCTTCGGCCTGGCGCCGCATCTCCAGCTGTGGGTGGTCGCGCCGGTGTTCGCCGTGCTGTTCGGCCTCTCCCACGGCCTGGTCTCCTGGCGCTACCGCTGACGCCGACATGAAGAACCGCCTCAAGGTGCTGCGCGCCGAACGCGACTGGAGCCAGGCCGACCTGGCCCAGCGGCTCGACGTTTCGCGCCAGACCATCAACGCCCTGGAGACGGGCAAGTACGATCCCAGCCTGCCGCTGGCCTTCAGGATCGCCCGTCTCTTCGGCCAACCCATCGAAGCCATTTTCCAGGACGAGGCCTGACATGAGCGCCGAGCCGCAAGTTTCGAAAGTTTCGCCCCGCGCCCGCCGGGCGCTGACCCTGATGGTCGCCGGCCTGCCTGTCGGCTTCTTCGGCGGGCGCTGGCTGCTGGGCCTCAGGCGCGACGGACATTGGGGCGGGTTCGACCCGTCGGGCAGCGACATGCTGACCCTGATCCTGGCGGCGTTTCTGGTCTTCGCGGGACTGGTCACCGCCGGCCTCGCCGGCAGCCGCAAGGCGCTGGGCCGGCGGATCAACGGCGACGACGCCCGCGCCGCCACCCCCGCCCAGGCCCGGTTCTACGCCGGTCAGGGCCTGGTGCTGATCCTGGCCGGGGCGATGCTGGCCGCGCCGCCGCTGGCCGTGACCCTGTTCGACCCGCTGTCGCCGCTGCTGGCCTCGGCGGTGATGACCGGCCTGATCGCCCTGTTCCTGGTGCAGGCCGTCGGCAACATCAGCCAGTGGATGCGCAGCGACGAACTGCTGCGCCGGACGATGGCCGAGACGGCCGCCGTCTCGTTCATCCTGCTGCAGGGCCTGCTGTTCCTGTGGGCGGCGGGCGAGAAACTGGCCCTGCTGCCGGCCCTGACCCTGTGGGACGCCTTCAACGTCACCATGATCGGCTACCTGGCGATCTCCATGCTCGTCGCCTGGCGGCGAGGCTTCGTCGACTAGCCGCCGACCCGATCCTTTTTCCTTTCCGACAGACCTTCACTAGGGGAGCTGCATGTTTCATTCGTCCATCAAGACCCTGCGCCGCGCCGTCGTCGGCCTCGTCTCGGTCCTCGCCCTCGGGGCGGCGACGCCGTCCCTGGCCGATCCCGCCCTGTGGGTGATCAAGGACAAGGACTCGACGATCTACCTCTTCGGCACGGTCCACGTGCTGCGGCCGCAGACCCAGTGGCGCACGCCGAAGCTGGACGAGGCCCTGAAGACCTCGAGCGAACTGGTCACCGAGGTGGCCGGCGCCGACGACCCGGCCGTGATGCAGCCGCTGGTGATCCAGTACGGCATTGACCGCGCCACCCCGCTGTCGAAGAAGCTGTCGCCCGCCGACTGGGACAAGGCCAAGGGCTATGCGGCCGAGATGGGCCTGCCGCCCGCCGCGTTCGACAGCCTGCGCCCCTGGATGGCCTCGATCACCCTGGCGCTGGGCCCGATGCTGAAGGCCGGCTTCGACCCGAAGAAGGGCGTCGAGCAGGTGCTGACCGCCGAGGCCAAGGCCGCCGGCAAGTCCCTGGGCAGCCTGGAGACCCCCGAGCAGCAGATCCGCTTCTTCGCCGATCTGCCGATCAAGGACGAGGTCGACCTGCTGGAATCCACCCTCGACGAGGTCGACGAAGGCCCGGCCAAGCTCGACGCCCTGGTCACCGCCTGGGCCGCCGGCGACCAGAAGGCGCTGGAAGCCGAGTTCGTCACCGAGATGCGCGGCAAGTATCCGCCGCTCTACAAGAGCCTGATCGTCGCCCGCAACACCGCCTGGGCCGGCCAGCTCAAGACCAAGCTGGGCGGCAAGGGCGTCAGCTTCATCGCCGTCGGCGCCGGCCACCTGGTCGGTCCCGACAGCGTCCAGGCCGAACTGGCCAAGCTGGGGATCAAGGCCGAGCGGGTTCAGTAGGGCGCGCTCAGGCCTCGGCCGCCGGCGCCCCGCGCAACGGGACGGCCCGCTTCACGCCATGCTCGTCCAGCATGCGCGCGAACGGGTCCGCCTCGGGGATCGGCGCGCCGAGCGCCCTGGCGACGACGGTTCCTGCCTGGAACAGCAGGCCGGTCGGCACGGCTCTGACCGCATAGCCGGCCAGGGCTTCCTGGTGCTCGAAGGCGTTGATCTTCAGGACCCGCAGGTTGGGCTCGTAGAGCTTGGCGTAGCGGTCGGCGTTGATACGGGTCACGCCGAAGCCGACCCCGAAACAGACCAGCAGCAGCGGTATCTTGCCCGGCGGCGGATCGCTCGCCAGGCTGTGGGCGAGGAACGCGTCGCCGCCGACCTCGTAGGCCTTGCCCTCGAACAGCCTGCGGTCGCACCGTCCGCACTGCGCGGCGATGGCGGCGGCGTCGGCATGGAAGTTGTTGTGCGTTCCGCAGTGCGGACACGCGGTTCCATGGATCGCGGTCCCCTGGATGTCGACCATGTTCTCCCCCGCCAGATCGTCCGGCGCAGTCTAGGGGAGCGCGGGTCCGGAGCAACCTGGGCGGGTGCTCATTCCGGGCGCAGGTAGATCGACCGCTTGGGCGTGCTCATCACCCGCCGCAGCATGGGTTCGAACGCCTCCAGCGGCATCGTCTCATAGGCCGGATCGAAGGCCGGCTGGTCGTACTGGTGGCAGAACTTCGCCGTCCGCTCGAAGTGCGGATGGCCCCGGAACGCCTCGCGCATGTCGCGGTCCAGGCCCAGGTGATGGAAGAAGTAGTAGCCCTGGAAGATCGCGTGGTTGGCCACCATCCAGTGGTTGGCCTCCGACACGAAGGGCTGGACGATCGCCGCGGCGATGTCGGCGTGATTGCGCGGCCCCAGGATGTCGCCGATGTCGTGAAGCAGGGCGCAGACCACGTATTCCTCGTCCTCGCCGGCCAGGTGGGCGCGGGTGGCGGTCTGCAGGCTGTGCTCCAGCCGATCCACCGCGAAGCCGCCGCAGTCGCCCTGCAGGAGCTTCAGGTGCCCGATCAGCCGGTCGGGCAGCTCGCGCCCATAGTCGCCGGCCGCCCGGGCGATGATCCCCCAGTCCTCGGCCGTGCCCTCGGTCATGGCGTGAAACCGCGCCCGCGGATGCTCCTCGCCGTCGGCCATTGGCGTCCTCCTCCCGAACGTCTGTTTGACGCGGAGGCTGCGCCTGCGTGGGGCGGTCGTCAACTTCGGGGCGGGGAGGGGGGGGGCGGTGGCTGAGTGACGCGGCCTATTGGCGTCGCGTTCAATGTCCGTTGCGACCAGCGCCTAGGGTCAGTTTTTGGCGCACCGTCGCCAAAGATTAAGTTGATCTGACGCCGCTTAGGTCGCTGACGATGCGCTAGTTCGCAAAAGCGTCAGCGCCGCTTCTTGACCCGCCGCGAGAATGCGATCGGACATCTCGACGTCGTCGACGGCGCGCGCGATTTGCAGCGTGCCGATGCAGGTCGCCAGCAGCGCCGTGGCGGCGGCTTCCCGGTCCGTGGCGTGCGGCGGAAGGTAAGCCGCGACCAGCTCGGCGAACGCAGCGACGCGCTCGGTGTAGGCGGACCTGGTTTCCAGAGGTTCGCGCGCGATCTCGGCGGCAAGCGCGGAGGTGGCGCAGCCGTCCTGCGGATTGTCGCGGTGCACAGGGGAGAGATAGGCCGCAATCAGCCCTTCGAGACCGTCAGCGGCAAGGATCTGTCGCATTTGGTCGGCCTGCGCGTCGAGGGCGGCGATCAGGCTTTCGCGCACCAGTTCGGCCTTAGACTCGAAGTGGGGATAGAAGGCGCCGTTCGTCAGGCCAGCATCCTTCATGACGCGCGCCAGGCCGGAGGCGGCGATGCCGTCGGCCCGGAAGCGTTCCGAAGCCGCCTGCAGGATGCGCTCGCGCGACGCGTCCCGATGACCTTTTTCATAGCGCATGTCCTGCCTCCGAGATTCTCATTGCATTACGATCATACTTCCACATTATGATTGTAATGCAATGAGCAGCGTCGTTCTTGCGCCTGCTGCCTACGGGAAGGCCCATGACCATTCAACGCAAGAAGATCGCCCTGGTGACCGGAGCTTCCGCCGGCATCGGCCTGGCCAGCGCTCAAGCTCTGGCCGCGAGCGGTTACACGGTCTATGGGACCAGCCGCCGACCGACCGTCGCCGCGCCCAAAGGGGTTCGTATGGTGGTGTGCGACGTCACCGACGAGGCGTCCGTCCGAGAGCTGGTCGCCGAAGTGCTGGCCGAGGCAGGCCAGATCGACGTGCTGGTCAACAATGCGGGTCTTGGCCTGACAGGCGGGGCCGAGGAAAGCTCGATCGGTCAGGTCCAGGCCCTGTTCGACGTCAACCTGTTCGGCGTCATGCGGATGACCAACGCCGTGCTGCCGTCGATGCGCGCCCGGCGCCAAGGTCGCATTCTCAACATCAGCTCGGTTCTTGGACTGATCCCCGCGCCCTATTCCGCCCATTACGCGGCCACCAAGCATGCCCTGGAGGGCTATTCGGAGTCGCTCGACCATGAAGTTCGGGCCTTCAATGTCCGCGTCTCCCTGATCGAGCCGGGCTACATCCGCAGCACCTTTGACCAGAACGCCGTAGAGGCGGACGCCCAGATCGCCGTCTATGATCAGGCGCGAGCGGGCGTGCGGGCGCTTTTGGACGAGGTCATGCCGACCGCCGAGTTGCCCGAGGTGGTGGCCGCGGTGGTTCGCGCGGCCGCGGTCGATCCGCAGCCGCGTCTGCGCTACCCGGCCGGCAAGCTGGCCAAGCAGATCACGCTGTTGCGCCGGTTCGTGCCGGCCAAGGCCTTCGACAAGAGCCTGCGCAAGCAGATGCGACTGCCCGCATAGGCTCGCGCTTTGAGACCCCCGAACCCCAGGACTGACGAAATGACCGACCAGGCTCTCGAAATGCACATCCCTCGCAAGGGATCGGCGATGGTGATGACCGCGGTCGAGCGCCGTCTGCCGCCACCGGCCGCCGGTGAGGTCCGGGTCGCGATCGAAGCGGTCGGCGTGGCCTATGCCGACATCATGATGCGGCAGGGCGTCTATGCGGGACACAAGCCGCCGATCACGCCGGGTTATGACCTGGTCGGCCGGGTCGAGGCGATCGGACCAGGCGTCAAGGGCCTGGCCATCGGCCAGCGCGTTGCCGGGATCACCGTCTTCGGCTCCTACGCGACCCGCCGCAACGTCGCGGCGCAATGGCTGGTCCCCGCGCCCGAGGGGGTGGATGCGGGCCGGCTGGTGGCGGCGGTCCTGAACGGGGTGACGGCCTGGCAAATGCTCCATCGCATCGCCAACCCCGCGCCAGGCGAATGGGTTTTGGTGCATGGGGCCGGCGGCGGCGTGGGCGGTCTGCTGCTCGACATGGCGCGCATCGCCGGCGTGCGCGCCATCGGAACCGCCTCACGCGGCAAGGCCGACGCCGTCGCCCAGCGCGGCGGCGAACCGATCGACTACGCGCGGGAGGACGTCGTCGTCCGGGCCATGGCCCTGAGCGGCGGCGGCGTGGCCGCGGCGTTCGACCACCTTGGCGGAAAGCACTTCAAGACGGTCTCGATGCCGGCGCTGCGTCCTGGCGGCGTTGGCGTGTTCTACGGCGCCTACGATGTCAGTCGAGGCGGCAAGGTCAATCCGCTGGCGGTGGCCGATCTGCTCCTGAACGCGCGGTTCTCCAGCCTTGGCCTGTTCGCCAAGGGGCAGGGCGTGGTCGCCTACTCCAGCGAGCCCTGGCGCGATGGACGGCCCAGCGCCTATCAAAACGATCTGGCCACCGTGCTGAAGTTGGTGGCGGATGGCGTCGTGACCCCTGAGGTCGGCGCGACCTATCCGCTACGGGCGGCGGCGGAGGCTCATCGCGCGCTTGAGGCTCGATCGGTGACCGGCAAGATCGTGCTCCTGAACGACTGACCGCGCCTGGGCAAGCGTCGAGTTTCTGGAGACTCGCCAACGGCGGTTTTTGGCGCTTTGCCGCCCCTCAGACCCTTGACCCCCCGAGATCCCAGGACCCTAGATGGTCGCGCTCCACCGTCTAGAGGCTCATATATAGCGGTTCGTCGCCTACTGCCGGGTCTCGACCAAGCGGCAGGGCGACTGCGGTCTGGGGCTCGACGCCCAGCACGTCACTGCGGGCCTTGGCGACGGCAAGCGCTTGGCGGTCGCCGGGCGACCATCCGCAAGCATTACGCGGATCCCGCGACCACGCCCACACCCCTCATTGCGCTTGAGCGGGCCGTGAAGACCGGGTAGACGGGACGCCTTCGGAACGGTCTCTGTTGACCGCTGTGTAAACCGATCAGGTTCAGAACAGCGGAGAGGGCGGTAAGCTCTTGAAAACATTGACGCGCGCGGGCGTAGTTCAGAGGTAGAACGTCAGCTTCCCAAGCTGAATGTCGGGGGTTCGATTCCCCCCGCCCGCTCCAAACTTCCCAGACAGTCGAGACAGAGCCCTGGCAGGGCGGCGCGGTCCGGATCGTCGGATCCGTCCGCGCCGGAAGCGGCCTACTTGTCGTCGCCGGTGATGAAGCCGTCGCCGTCCTTGTCGCGGCCCTTGAACTCGCGGTCGGCCAGGGCGGTGATCTCGGCCAGGGTGACCTTGCCGTCCCCGTTCCCGTCCTTGTCGGCGGCGGTGACCGCGTCGATGCGCTTCTGGGTCTTGGGATCGTCGGCCGGGGCGGCCTTCAGGTAGAACTGGGTGATCTCGTCCAGGGTCAGCTTGCCGTCGCGGTCGGCGTCGAGCTTCTTGAACAGGCCGGCCCGCTCGGTGGTCCATTCGGCCGGACTGACCTTGCCGTCGCCGTCCTTGTCGATCCGGGCCAGGCCGCCGTTCAGGGGCTCGCCGGCCAGTGCCAAGCCAGCCTGGGTCAGGGAGGCGCCGGCCGACAGGATCGCGGCCAGGGCGACGAGGGTCTTCGTGCGCTGCATGGGAGTGTTTCCTCGCTATCGTTTCTTGTTGTCGGGCGTGCGTTGGACGGGTTCGGAGGCGTCGCCCCCGCGTCCCGCTCGCACGCCCGAGATAGCGGCATTATTTCAATATACGAGTCAATGACTCATATATTGGGATTTATATCCATCAGGCCTGGGCCGTCCGGCGCGACCCCCAGACCGACGCCGCCAGCAGGCCGGCCCCCAGCACCAGCGAGGCGTCGAGGATCCAGGCGACAGGATCCACCGTCCGGCCGGTGTTGAGGCCCAGGTGCACCAGGGCGACGAGGGCCAGGCCCACGGCGCTGGCCAGGCGCAGGCGGATCGACAGCGTCGCCGGCGTCCACAGGAACGCGCAGGCGTTGGCCGCCAGGGTGACGCCGCCCCACACCGCGACCGGCGGGACGCTGGGCGCCAGCAGGGCGACGATGGCCGAGACGGCGTAGGCCAGGGGCTGGCTCCAGCAGAAGGCGACCCACACTCGCTCCCAGCGCGGGGCCGGGCGGCCCTTGTCGCGCCGGCGGGCCAGCCAGATGGCCACGCCGCTGGCGGTCACGGCCGTGAGACCCAGGCCCAGCAGGAAGTAGGCGACCTTCACCGGCCAGCCGCCGAACCAGCCGAAGTGCAGCGGCGTCAGGCTGGAATAGATGGCCATGCCCAGGTTGCCGCTCTCGAAGCCGGCCGGGCCCAGCACCTTGGCGTTTCCGTCGACGATGATGATCTCGCCGCGCGACAGCTTGCCGGGCGTCGTGCGGTTGACGCTCATGTGCTGGCCGGTCTCGCCGGGGTGCTCGACGAAGATGTAGTTGAAGCCGGCCTTGGGGTTCTGGGCCTGCAGCACCGCCAGGCCCCTGGCCACGTCGATCACCGGGGCCGGACGGGCGTCGTCGGCCACCGGCGGGCCGCTGAACAGGGCGAAGACCTTCTCGCGATCGCCGTCGAACACCACCATGGCCAGCACGCCGACGATCAGCACGCTAAGGCCCAGGAACGCGCCGGTCAGCGACACCACCACGTGGAAGGGCAGGCCCCAGACCGAGATGCGGTTGTGCAGGTCGGCCTCCTGCAGGCGCTTGGAGCCGCCCCATCGAAACGCGAAGGCGTCCTTGAACACCCGGGGATGCGACAGCACGCCCGAGACCAGCGACGACAGCAGGGCCACGCCCGTCAGTCCGACCAGGAAGAAGCCCCAGGTTCCCGGCAGGTGCAGGGCGGTGTGAAGCTTGGCCTGGAACTGGCTCCACGGCGTCCTCTGCTCGGCGACGATCTTGCCCGAGGCGTCGGCGAACCAGGTGTGCTCGCCGCCCTTGGCGTCGTCGCCGTGCACCGACAGGCGGGGCAGGGCGGGTTCGGGCATGCGGATGAAGAGGTCGTGGGCCTTGGGGTTCTTGGCCAGCACCGCCTCGAAGGCCGCGCCGACGGCGGCCGGGGTCACGCTGTGCAGCACCGGAGCCGTGGGTTGCTCCCAGCGATTGAACTCGCTGGTGAAC
The DNA here is from genome assembly GCF_057586355.1 of Caulobacter sp. SRI_008. NCBI lineage: Bacteria > Pseudomonadati > Pseudomonadota > Alphaproteobacteria > Caulobacterales > Caulobacteraceae > Caulobacter > Caulobacter sp. SRI_008. The sequence continues at coordinate 168,710 of NZ_JBYCZS010000003.1, read as the reverse complement.
ACCGCCACCGCGCCCGAGAAGCAGACCAGATAGATCAGGGCGGCGAAGGCCAGACCCAGCGCCGAGTGGCCGGCCAGCATGGCGCGCACGAAGGCGGCGGGGATCTTCGGCCAGATCGGCTTGCCGGGCTTGGGCTTGGCTTGCGGGGCGTGCATCAGAGGGAGCCCTTCAGGAACACGGCGCCGAAGCCGAGGACGGTGACGCCGACCAGCACGGCCAGGGCGCGCAGGATCTTGTCGTCCGACAGGGTCCAGGCCATGCCGCCGGCCCACAGGAACGGCACCAGCATGCCGCCGATGATCAGCCGGGTCTTGACCTCGGCCGGGAAGCAGACGGCGACGGCAAGGCCGACGCCCATGGCCGCGGCGCCGCCCAGCGGCCCGGCCAGAAAGCCGCGCAGCCAGCCGCGCCAGGCGACGCGGCGGCGGTCCGACGGCTCCAGGGCCAGCTCGCGCGGGGCCTTGCGCCTGGCCGTGCGCAGCTCGACCCCGGCGGCGACCACGGCCAGGGCGACGGTGGAGGCCAGGGCCAGCATGATCGACGGACCGCGCACGACCCCGAGGATCGGCGCGGAGGCGACGAGCGTGGCCGCCAGCAGCGCCCAGCCGCCGACGATCAGCCAGGGCCGGCGGGCGTCGGCGTGGGTCCAGGCGCGCCGCAGCAGCAGCGCGCCGCCCAGGGCGATGGGCGCAAGGGCGAGACCACCTAAGCCGATCACCAGCGGGTCTCCAGCGTCACGCCCAGGATGCGCGGCTCGCCCAGCAGGGCCACCGGCACGTCTTCGCGGGTGTACTGCTTGTACTTCTCGTTCAGCAGGTTCTTGCCGAACACATAGGCGCCCCAATGGGCGGCCTCGTAGCCGAAGCGGCCGTTGACCAGGGTGCGGGCGTCGGCGATGCGGCCGTCCTGCTCGCCGCCGGCCTCGGTATAGGCCTTGGCGCGGTAGTTGGCGTTGAGGTTGGCGACCAGGCCGTTGTCCCAGCGATAGTCGCCGCCGACCGCGAAGGTCCAGTGCGGGGCGTAGGGGAATTCCGAGCCCGACAGGTCGCGGATGTCCGAACCCGTGCCGACCCGGAACTCGTCGAACTTGGTCTTGGTGTGGCCCAGCGAGGCCCACCAGCTGGCCTTCGGCGACAGGCGCTGGTTCAGCTCCACCTCGAAGCCGTAGAGGTGCGAGGTCCCGGCGTTCTCGACCTGGTAGTCATAGGTGTTGAGGCCCAGGTTGACGATCACCTGCTGGTCGCTCCAGTCGACATAGTAGGCGTTGGCGTTGGCCGTCAGCCCCCACTGCGGCCAGTAGGAGCGCAGCGACAGTTCGTAGTTCCAGGTGAATTCCTGATCGTAGGGCACGACGGTGGCGCGGGCGACGTTGACCGTCGATCCGCCCGAGCGGTAGCCGCGCTGCACGACGAAGCTGGTCGAGAGGTCGTCGGTCCAGGCGTACTTGACGCCGAGCTTGGGCAGGAAGGCGTCGAACTTGCGCGTCGAGCCGGGCGAGGCGGCGCCGGCCTGGGCCACCATCGAGGCGACGAAGTTGTTCACCAGCACCACGTACGGCGCGTAGGCGCCGAAACTGGCCGGGGTCGGATAGGTTCCGGCGAACACGGCCGTCTGAGACGACTCCTGCTCGTTCTCCTCGTGGTCGTAGCGGAAGCCGGCCAGCAGACTGAGCTTGGCGGTCAGGTCGAAGCTGCCGTCGGCGAACAGGGCGGTGGTGGTGACGATCTCCGGCGCGTCCGACGAATAGTCGACCGGGATCACCGGCAGGGCGGCGACATAGATGGTCGCGAAGGCGTTGGCCTGCGCCTGAGCCGTGGCCAGCGGCGTTCCGCCGCTCACCAGGGTCGAGGTCAGCACGCTGACCAGGGTGGCGGTGGGGAAGGTGACGTTGGTCAGGCTGGCCGACTTGCGGTCGGAGTCGCGCTTGGCGTGGTAGAGGCCGACCAGGCCCTTCAGCCGCTCGCCGTCGTAGTTCAGGCGCACTTCCTGGCTGGTGGTCTTGGTCAGCTCGTCCTGGCCGCCATAGGACAGGGTCTGCGGCGTCAGGTCGGCGTCGTAGCGCTGCATCAGGTCGACCTTGCTCCACGAGAACGCGCCCGACAGGGTGAAGCGTTCGCTTAAGGCCTGCGAGAGCTCCAGGTTGAAGATGTCGGTGGTGATGTCGCTGGTGTTGGGCGTGTCGGTCTTGCTGACGCGGTGGTCGTAATAGTCCGGCGTGTCGGTGCGGGCGTAGGTGTAGAGATAGCCCGACTTGTTTTCGTTGCGGCTGTAGGTGGCGATCGCCTTGAAGCCTTCCAGCGCCGTCGGCGTCAGCAGCAGCTTGGCGCGGTACGAGCGGGTATCGACGGCGTCGTCATCGCGCTTCTGCACGGTGTTGTAGATGAAGCCGTCGGCCTGGCGATCGTGGAAGGCTGCCCGGAAGGCCAGCTGGTCGTCGATGATCGGGCCGCCGCCGGCCAGGCCGATCGAGCGGTCGTCGCCGCTGGCGAAGGCGACCTGGCTATTGAAGTTCCAGTCGAAGTTCGGGTCGGTGGTGCGGATGATCACCGCGCCGGCCAGGGCGTTGCGGCCCTGCAGGGTCGACTGCGGACCGCGGAAGATCTCGACCTGGCCCACGTCCCACATCTCCAGCGGGCCGCCGTACATGGCGCGCTCGGGAATGGCCGCGCCGTCCAGATAGACCGTGGCCAGGCCGCTGGTGCCGCCCCCCGAGACGTTGTTGTTGGCCACGCCCCGGATGGTGAAGCCGCTCTTGCCGTAGGTCTCGCTCATGTTCGCCGTGCGGGCGACCACGTCGTAGAAGCTGCGGATCTGCTCGCGCTCGATCGTGCGGGCGGTGGTCACGGCCACGCTGGTGACAGTGTCCTGCAGCGTGCGGGCGGTCTTTTCGCCGGTCACGACCACGGCGTCGACCGCGGTGGGGGCTTCGGGCGCCGTCGCGATCGGCTCCTCGGCTCGAACCACGCCCGCCAGCGCCGCCCACGCGCCCAGGGCGCTCGCCATCATCAACCGCGATCTCATGCACTTCCCCCGTTACTAAGAACGGGTCGCAGCTACCGGGCGTTCAATTGCGAGTCAAATGCAAACTCATTCGCAAAAGTAATCGCTGGGCGCACAGTTTCGATGCCGACGTTCCGGTTCAGGAGGAGGGCAGGGCCGGTCCCGCCGCCTTGGCCGCGTCGTAGGCGGCCCATTCCTCCTCCATCTGCCGCTGCCAGCGCGCGCGCAGCACGGCCGGCCGCTGGCCGTGGCGGTCGTCGAGGAACTGCGCCGCCACCACCCGGTCGGTGCGGAAGTTGCGGAAGTCGCTGCGCAGCTCGCACCAGGCGATCAGCATCCGCACGGTCGAGAGGTAGCCTACGGTGACCGGCCAGACGACCCGCTGGCTGACGGCGCCCTTCTCGTCGCGATAGTCCAGCCGGATCTTGCGGCCGGCGTGGATCCAGGCGCGGGTCTGGGCCATGTCGATATTGTCGGGCGTCGGGTTCCACGGCGCGGGGGCGCGGGTCGCCGGCTCCAGCACATAGGGCCGCAGGTTGTCGGGCACGGCGGCGGCGATCTTGGCGATCAGATCGCGGGCGGCGGTGGCCAGGGCGGGATCGCCACGTCCGGCCACCCATTGGGCGCCCAGCACGGCGGCTTCGATCTCGTCCGGCGTCAGCATCAGGGGCGGCATGTCGTATCCGGCCTCCAGAACATAGCCGACGCCCGCCTCGCCGCGGATGGGCGCCCTCTGACCGACCAAGGCGGCGATGTCGCGATAGACGCTGCGCTTGGAGGTCTCCAGTTCGGCGGCGATGGAGTCGGCGGTGACCGGCGTCCGGCTGCGGCGAAGGATCTGGATGATCTGGAATAGGCGTTCAGCGCGTCTCATGGGTCCCACAGTGCCGGATCGTTGCTGACAGCATGCTGGCAGCAGGGTGGCGGCAGTCTGTCCTCATCGCAAGACCGCACGAGAGGGACCTCGAGATGATCACGCTCTACGCCGCCGGCCCGGCCTACGGCCTGCCTGAGGGAAGCCCCTACGTCACCAAGACCGAGATCCACCTGATGATGGCGGGTCTGGCCTACCAGAAGCTCCCGGCCCATCCCGAGACCTCGCCCAAGGGTCAGTTGCCCTGGATCGACGACGACGGGGTCAAGGTCGCCGACTCCACCTTCATCCGCGCCTACCTCGAGCGCAGCTATGGCGTCGATCTCGACGCGGGTCTCACCCGGGTCGAGCGCGCCCAGGCCTGGGCGATCGAGCGGATGGTCGAGAACCAGCTGGGCTGGGCCAACTGCTACTTCCGCTTCTTCGACTTCGACAACTTCGAGAAGGGGCCGGCCCATTGGTTCGACGGCGCGCCGGAGGCCATGCGCCAGGACCTGAAGGCGGGCCTGCTCGACGCGGTCGAGGCCAATCTGAAAGCCGTCGGGATCGGTCGCCACGGCCCGGACGAGATCGTCGAGCTGGCCGCCTGGTCGCTGACCGCGCTCTCGGAGATGCTGGGCGACAAGGCCTTCATGATGGGCGAGCGGCCGACCAGCGTCGACGCCATCGTCTTTTCCATGCTGGCCCAGATCCTGACGCCGTTCTTCGACTCGCCGATCCGCCAGCGGGCCGAGGGGTTCTGCAACCTCGTGGCCTATGCCGAGCGGATGCTGGCGACCTTCTATCCGGCCTTCGCGCCCCAAGGCCGTGAGGAGGTGCGGCCCGAGGTTCGCGGAGAGGCTGGGCAGGAGACTTTGTGGGCCGCGTGATCCGTAGCCGTCCGGACGTTGTTTCGGGGCGCGCCTTCCTGTAGATGCGACGCATTCTTATTGAGTGCGTGGAGTCTATCGGCGTGGGACGACCCCGGACGGGCGGGCGAGGCGGGGACAAGGCGCTCGCGGCGGGCGTTTCCCTGGGCCTGCACGCGGCCGCCGTTCTGGCGCTCGTCGGCTTCGTGCGCACCATGCCGGGCCTGTCCGAGCCGCCGGCCATGGAGGCGGCGCTGTTCGAGGCCCTGACCCCCAGTCCCGAGCCTTCGCCATCTACGGCGTCTAGCGAGCGGCGGGCGCAAGACGTGCCGCGCGAGGCCCGCAGCGTCTCGCCGATCCGCCCGCGCCCGGTCCCGATCCCCGCGCCCGAGCCGCTGTACGCCGCCCCGCAGGTCGCGCCGCAACCGGTCGAGAGCCGGGTTTCGTCGTCGGTGACCCCCGTCGCGGCGGTCGCCGCGGCCGCCTCTGCCCCGGCCGGCGGCGGCGCGCCGGTGCAGGTGCGCGGCGATGCGTCCAAGTTGCACGACCCCTACGCCGCCCAGGTGCTGTCGTGGATCGAGGCCCGCAAGACCATGCCCGAGGCCCTGCGCCGCCGCCGCTCCCAGGGCGTCGTCGTGGTGGCCTTCACCCTCGACCGTTTCGGCCGAATGTCGCGGGCGGTGGTGGTCGAAAGCAGCGGCGACCACGCCCTCGACGCCGCCGCCATGGACCTCCTCACCGCCGCCGCCCCCTTCCCCAAGGCCCCCCGCGACTCCGACTGGAACCGCCGCCGCTTCGAGACCCCGATCGCGTATGCGGTGAAGGGGTAGATCCTCTCCTTAGCCCTCGTGAAGGTGGGGCTGGATCCAATGCTCGATCCCTCTCCCCTTGCGGGAGAGGGTGGCCCTGCGGAGCAGGGGCGGGTGAGGGGTCTCTCAGACCTCAAATCCGCGTGCAGCGGTCAGGCCGGACTCGGGGCCCGATCCCTCTCCCCGTAAAATCCCCGCGAAAGCGGGGACCCAGGCTTTTTCTGCAACCCACGGCGCTGATCCCTCTCCCCTTGCGGGAGAGGGTGGCCTCGCGGAGCGAGGTCGGGTGAGGGGTCTCTCAGAACTGAAAGCTGCGTGCAGCGGTCCGGCGGGGCGCGATGTTGGATGTCTGAGAGACCCCTCATCCGACGGCCTTCGGCCGCCACCTTCTCCCGCAAGGGGAGAAGGATCGGGTGATACGCACGCTGCTCACACGGCGTACTCGTAAAAGAATCCAACCAAATCAACGCCCTACAACTTTATAACCCCAACTTATCCTCCCCCACTCAACCCGTCCCATAATCAAACCCATCCCAGCCATGGGGAGGGCTCTTGGTACCGGCCCGAGTTAGCGGCTGAGATCGCATCGAGCGGGGCCGCTTGTTGCGTCATGGGAAGGGCGGGTTTGCAGGATCGCTCAGAAGGCGTGATTGGGCCGCCAGCCGTTCCGTGACGAGACAAGCGGGTCGACAGGGTCGGGATCGTTTCAAACCGGCCTAACAGGATCAGCCGAGGCGCCGCCGGATCACCGCGGGGCTATTGGTCCTGCCCGTCCGAGGGACAACCGGGTCCAGGGTTGAAAAAGCACCCGCGCCCCCGGTCCTTCGAGCCTACGGTGCGGCGGAGCGGTCAGACGAAGCCGAAACGCTAAACAACATCACGGTCCCCGGGCTCCGCCCGGCCGCTCCGCGCCTCCCCACCAGCTTTCGTGGATCGCCACGGGAGGGCGAAGTCGCATGCCTGCGCTGGCCCCCTCCGGCCCTCTGGGCCACCTCCCCCAGAGGGGGAGGATCCTGGCTCCTCAGATGCTCCCCCTCTGGGGGAGCTGTCGCGGAGCGACTGAGGGGGCCGCCGCAGGCGGCTACAGCGTCTCCAGAAACGCCACCAGCGCCGCCTTCTCCTCGCGCGTCAGGCCGAGCGGCTTCAGCAGCGGGGTGGTGGTCGGGAACAGGCGGTCGCCGACCTGGTCGGGCTTGGGCCGCAGCCGGGCGCCGCCTTCGTTGTAGAAGTTCACCGTTCCCTCCAACGTCGGGAAGATGCCGTTGTGCATGTAGGGCCCGGTCCGCGAGATCCCGCGCAGCGACGGGGTCAGGAAGGCCCCCACGTCGGCCGGGTCGCCGCTGACCTCGTAGCGGCCCAGGTCCTGCAGCTTGCGGCCATAGAAGCTGAGGCCGATGTTGTGGAACTTGCCGTCCGACAGCAGCGGGCCGTTGTGGCAGTTGGCGCAGCCGGCCTTGCCCTGGAACAGTTCCAGCCCCTGCAGTTCCTGGTCGCTCAGCACCCGGCCGCCCAGGCTCAGCACCCGGTCCCACTTGCTGCTGCGCGGCTTGAGGGTGCGCTGGTAGGCGGCCAGGGCCTTGGCGGCGTCCTGGGCGGTGACGCGCTTGCCGCCGAAGACCTGCGAGAAGGCCTTGCGGTAGTCGGGGTCGGCGTTCAGCCGGCGCTCGACCTCGCGCGGGTCGGCGGCCATCTCCTTGTGGTCGACCAGCGGACCGAGCGCCTGGGTCTCCAGGCTGCCGGCCCGGCCGTCCCAGAACAGCGGCGTGCGCCAGGCCACGACGGTCAGGGTCGGGGCGTTGCGCCGACCGCGCTGGCGGTCGTGGCCGAACGAGGTCTTCACCCCGTCGCCGAACGCCAGCTCGGGATTGTGGCACGAGGCGCAGGCGATCTGGCCCGAGCCCGACAGCCGCGGATCCTCGAACAGCTTCTGGCCCAGCGCGACCTTTTCCGGGGTCTGCGGATTGTCGGCCGGGACGACCGGGGCGGGCAGGGCGCCGAACGGGGTGAACGAGGCCCCGGGCAGCAGGGTCGGGGCCGGCCAGGTTTCAGGCTTGCCCGAGAAGGCGGCGCGGCGAACCGCGTTCGCGTCGGGAAGCGGCGCTAGCCCGATCAGGGCCGCCGCCGTTCCCAGCAGGAGCAGGAGATTCGCCGCGCGCTTCATGGGTTAGAACTTGTAGCTCATGCCCACCCAGAACGAACGGCCAAGCTTGTAGGGCTGGCTGGTCGTCGAGGCCGTCACCGTCTGCGGCGTCACGTCGAACAGGTTGGTGATCCGCAGGTCGAGGCGGGCCTCGCCGTACGCCGTCTTGGCGATCAGCGCCTGGATGTTGGCGTTGAAGGTCGTCTGGGCCTTGTAGCGGACCACGTCCCACACCGCGTAGCGCACGCTGCTGACGGTCTGGTACGTACCCGTCTCCTCGATCTGGTCGAAGCCCGAGCGCCAGCGGGCGTTCAGGTTGGTGCGGATGCGGCCGCTCCACCAGTCGGCGCTCCAGTCGGCGTTGACCAGGCCCGGGGCGGCGTAGTTCAGGCGCTGGTTCTCGGAGATCACGCCCAGCAGGCTGCGCACCTCGCCCTTGTAGTAGATCAGCTCGTCGGCGTACTCGCTCTCGTCCGACGGATCCTCGTAGTAGTTGTCGCTGAGGTTATCCTCGGTCTTCGACCACGAGCCGTTCACCGTGACGGTGTGGCGGCCAAAGCCCCGGCTCCATTCGGCCGACAAGCCGCGGAACGAGGTCTCGCCCTCGTTGCCCAGGTGCGTGGTGTTGTAGGTGTAGGTCTGGTTGTTGGTCTCGCGGACATAGCTCTGCACCGTGACCACGCCGGCGGTGAACTGGTCGCGGGCCTCGCGGGCCACGCCCTTGATCCGCGCCACGCCGCCGAACACCGGCTTGGAGAGGGCGAAGGTCAGCTCGTCGGAATAGGGCGTCTTGACGCCGGTGCCGGCCACGCCGGCCGTCACCGAGTGCGAATAGAGGTACCAGTCGCCGGCCACCAGCTGGCCGTTCACCGTCGAGGTGGTGCGGCGATAGACCTTGGTGCCCGGGTACTGCGACTTGATCGCGTAGCCGAGGAAGTCGCGCGAATAGTAGCGGTTGGCGCCGACCGTGGCGGTGACCTCCCACGGCAGTTCGTAGACCACCGACAGGCGCGGGGCGAAGCTGTGGTTGTCGAGCAGGCTCTCGTGGTCGTAGCGCAGGCCGCCGCGCACGGTCAGCGGGCCGCGGCTGACCTCGTACTCGGCGAAGGCCGAAACGGAGTCGAGGCTCGCCTCGGCGTCATAGGCCGCATAGTAGATGGCGCTGGTCAGGACGACGTCGCCGGTCTTGCAGGCCACGTCGCCGGTGGCGCACGAGACCAGGCTGCTGACCGTGCCCTGGCTGTAGGCGTAGTTGTCCTCGGGGCGGCGCTTGCGGGCCGTGACGTGGCCGTAGTCGGCGCCGACGCGCAGCTCGCCGCCCAGCAGGGGCTGGCTCCAGCGGGCCTGCAGGCCGATGTCTTCCTGCCACTGGTCGAGGTCGCCGAAGCTGCCCTCGGTGCAGTTGGTGTTGGAGCACCAGTCGGCGTAGGTCGAGGCCGAAGGCCAGGAGAAGTTCGGATCGGGCGCCTTGCGGCCGCTCTGGGCCTTGGCGTAGGTGGCCGCCAGCGACCAGTTGGCCTCGTCACGCTTGCCGGCCAGTTCGAGCTTGCCGGTCAGGCCGCCGCCCTTCTGGGTCATGACGGCGTTGCGCGAATTGTTGGCCGAGTTCTCGCTGGTGTAGGGGCTGTAGGCGATCTGGCCGCGCAGCACGAGATCGGGCGCGAGATCGGCCTCGACCTTGGCCAGCACGTTGTCGCTGCGGCTCTTGAGACCGAAGGGCGTGCCGCCATAGGCCGCGGCGCGGTAGTAGGTCATCTCGGTTTCCTGCCGGCCGGCGCCGAGCAGGACCCGAACCTTGTCGTTGATCGGCAGGTCGACCGTCGCGTTGACCTTGCACTTCTCGTAGTTCGGGTGCGCCGGCACGCTGGAGCCGAGGGCGTCGCGCGTGGCGTTGGGGATCTTGAACGAGGTCAGGCTGTCGTTGGTGCAGCCGAAGGTGACCGAGCCGCCGAACACGTGGGCCGGCTGGCGCGTCTCGATCTGCACCATGCCGCCGGTGAAGCCGCCGTACTGGGCCGAGATGTTGCTGTCGCGGACGGTCAGGCTCTCGATCAGGTTGCTGTCGAGCCAGATCGACTGGGCGCTGCCGCCGGCCGTCTCGTTGTAGTTCTGGGCGTTGCTCGACAGGTCGACCACGTTCAGGCGGCTGTTCACGCCCACGCCGTCGATCGAGAAGTAGTTGTCGTAGTACTGGCCGCCCGAGAGCGAGATGTTGGCCGGCCGCAGGTCCTGGATGCTGTCCTGCGTCGCCAGGCCCTGGTCGGCGTCGAAATTGGCGTAGGGCAGGATCTTCAGGGTCTCGATGACGTCGCCGTTGCCGGGCGTGCGGTCCTCGATGGCGCGGCGGGTGATCTTCGAGGTGCCGGAATCGACCGGGTCGGCGGCCTCGTAGGCCGCGGCCGGCGGCTGGGCGGCGGTCGCCTCGATGCTGACCTTGGGAAGGCGCTCGGCCTGTTCGTCCTGGCTCCAGGCCTGTCCGGCCGCGCCCAACGCAACGGCCATCGCCGCGGTGGCCAACATCGCTTGCTTCATCACTCGCCCCGTACTCAACGCTTGTGCGTATCAATCGCAATAAGGGCGCGGGTCATACGGGTGTTGAGATCGACTCGCAACTACGTGCTGGCCGCAATGGCAAAAAATGGGCGCGATCGAGAAGGATTGGGGCGGATGGCGACGCGCCGATCGCCTACCTTTACTTGCGGCGTTCGCGCAGCTCTTCCTGGAAGCGATATTCCAGGGCCTGCTCGAACTCGCTGGCCTCCACGAAGCGCCGCTTCATCGCCAGGGCGGGAAAGCCGCTTTCGTCCCGCTCTTGGGGCGGCACGAACTTGATCGGCAGGCGCTTGGCGATGGTCTCCGGCTGCGCGGCGGCCGGAAACGCCTCGGCTTCGGCGATCGCCAGGCGTTCGGCGGCCTCGGCCTGGCTGACCAAGCCGTCACCGTCGCGGTCGGCGAGGTTCAGCACCAGCTTTTGCTGGGCTGGGACGGCGGCCATCGGCTGGGCCATGGCCGGGGCGGCCAGCAGGAGCGGCAGGGCGAGGGCGGCGAGGCGGATCATGGCGCGTCTCCACGGGACGGCGAAGCGTGACCTAAGTTACGGACTTTCGCAACCCTGGCGGGAGGCGTCAGTCCTCGTCGTCGAGGTCGAAGGGCAGCTCGTCCTGGTCGTCCCTGGGCGAGCGCGAGGCCTTGGACACCGGCTTGTAGGGACGCTCGGGCGGCTGGTAGGCGGGACCGTCGTCAGTGTGGGCGTCGTCGCCGTCGTCGGCCCAGGCCTGGATCGGCGCTTCAGGATCCGCCCAGGGCGGATCGGCGGCCTCGGGGCCGTCGTCGATCTCCTCGAACAGCGGGGCGGTGGCCACGGCCGCCGCGCTCGCGCCGGCGCCGGTCGCCACGGCCTCGCGCGCCGAACGGTAGGGCGCGGGCTTCTCGAAGGTTTCGGCTGCCGACGCCGGACGGCGGGCGATCTCGGGCTCGGCGGCCTTGGCGGCCGGAGCGGGCGAGGGGCCGCGCGGCGCCAGCGGGCGGCGGACGATGGCCTCGGCGCGGGCCAGCCAGCGGTTGGCCTCCTGGATCGCCAGGGCGGGCGAGCGGCTCTGGCGCTGCTGCTGGTCGCCTTCCAGCCAAAGGTCCAACTCGAAGTCGGGGTGGCGCGGATCGTCGAAGATCATGCGCAGGCAGACGCGGCTGGCCTGCTGGACGATCTGGTCGATGGCCCGGCGCTGCTCGCCCCGGAAGACGCGGCCGATCACCTGGTTGTCGACCGAAAGCTCGGCCCCCATCAGCTCGTCGATGCGATAGAGCAGGCACCAGGTCCCGTTGTCCCAGGCGACGGCGGCGGTGTTGGTGTCGAACGAGAAGCCCGCGCCCTTGCCGCGGCCGTGAGCGATGATCACGGTCTCGGGTTCGCCCTTCAGCACGTGGCGGAGGGCGCGGCGGATACGCCGCTCTTCGTCCATGAACCAGATGGCCGCGCTGCCCATGAAGGTGACGGCCGAGCCGGCGATGGCCACGAGCACAAGGAGACGCCAGAACTCGCTCATGGTTTCGGAAACTAGCGGCGTTCGCGGATTCGCGACAGGGGCGCCGGCTACCGCCCGCCGCGCATGGTTCTAGAGGGCCAGCCTGGCCACCACCGGCACGTGGTCCGAGGGCTTCTCCTTGTCGCGCTCGTCGCGGTGGATGGTCACGTCTTCAAGGATGTCGGCGGCCTGGGGCGACAGCAGCAGGTGGTCGATGCGGATGCCCAGGTTTCGCGGCCAGGCGCCGGCCTGGTAGTCCCAGAAGGTGTAGCCGCCCGGCGCGCCGTCGTACTGCATGTAGGCGTCGGTGAAGCCGAGGTTCTTCAGCGCCCGGAAGGCGGCGCGGCTCTCGGGCTGGAACAGGGCGTCGCCTGCCCAAGCCTCGGGATTGGCCACGTCCTCGGCCTCGGGGATGACGTTGTAGTCGCCGGCGATCACCAGCGGCTCCTCGAAGGCGAGCAGGCCCTTGGCGTGTTCATGCAGGCGGCGCATCCACGACAGCTTGTAGGCGAACTTCTCGGTGCCGATCGGATTGCCGTTGGGCAGGTAGATGCCGACCACCCGCACCGGCTTGGGGCCCGAGATCACCGCCTCGACATAGCGCGCCTGCTCGTCCTCGGCGTCGCCGTCGAGCAGCGGCAGGCCTTTGCGGACGTCCTCGAGCGGATGCTTCGAGAGCAGGGCGACGCCGTTGTAGGTCTTCTGGCCGTGGACGACGACGTTGTAGCCCAGGCGCTCGAAGGCCTCGGCCGGGAACTTCTCGTCGACGCACTTGATCTCCTGCAGCACCGCGACGTCCGGCGCCTCGGCCTCGAACCAGGCCAGGACGTTGTCCAGGCGGGCGTTGACCGAATTGACGTTCCAGGTGGCGATGCGCATGGCGGGCTCCGAGCAGGCGCCGGAGGCTAGGGGGCGCGGCCCTCGGGCTCAAGCGGCCGAGGGGAGATTTCGGGGGATAGGGCGTTTAGCCGATCTGATCGATGATCAGTTCGCGCAGTTCGGCGCGGGTGAGGCCGGGCCAGGCCCAGAGGGTGGCGGGCGAGAGCGGGGAAGTCACGGCAGGCGAAAGGTTCGGAGTGCGCGGCTTTTGGACAGCGATGGGCGCACGAGTGGTGTTGGTTTTCATAAAGTTCCAGTTTGGGAACGACGATGCCGTCGTTCCGGATGATCGAATTAGGGGAAAAGTCCGCCCGCGCCGCAGGGCGGCGCTAGGGCGAGAATGGCGCTTTCGTGCGGCATTGAGAGCCGCAGGTAATGAGCGCTCGCTTACAAATAGGGGAGGGGGCGTCGCATTACAATGGTCATGCGACGATCGCGACGCCAGGTCGCAGGCGCCGAAAAGCGCGACGGACGCCAAGTCGCGCCCGTTTCAATCTGGTGTCGGCGTTGGCCCGCGGGCCTTCGCGATCAGATCGAGAAGCTGACGCCGCAGCCGCAGCTGGACTTGGCGTTAGGGTTCTTCACTCGGAACTCGGCGCCGGCCAGTTCATCGACGAAGTCGATCTCCGAGCCCTTCAGCAGGGCCAGGGAGATCACGTCGACCAGGGCCGCGGCCCCGTCGCGTTCGATCTTGAGGTCGTCGTCCTGCGCGGCCTCGACCAGATCGAACCGATATTGGAAGCCCGAGCAGCCGCCGCCGTCGACGGCGACGCGCAGCATCACCTCGCGACCTTCGGCCTCGGAAAGCGCGTGCAGCCGGCGGGCGGCGTTCGAAGAAAGCGTAACGGTGGTGTCGGTCATGGCTGTGGAAACTTCATCTATCGCCTATATGAGGACGTCCGCGCCCCGGGGAAAGGGGCGATCAGCAAAGGCCGCTCATGTCGACGTCTCCGTTCGCCGTCCCCCGCGCCCCTTACGCCGAGGATCCGGCCAAGTCTCGCGGTCGGCGATACCAGGAAGACGAGAGCCGCACGCGCACCCCGTTCGCCCGCGACCGCGACCGCATCATCCATACCTCGGCCTTCCGCCGCCTGAAGGAAAAGACCCAGGTGTTCGTCGCCCACGAGGGCGACCAGTTCCGCACCCGCCTGACCCATTCGTTGGAAGTGGCCCAGATCGCCCGTTCGTTGGCCACGGCTCTGGGGCTGGACGTCGATCTGGCCGAGACCATCGCTCTGGCCCACGACCTGGGCCATCCTCCGTTCGGCCATGCCGGCGAGGACGAGCTGGAACTGCAGACAAAGGACTTCGGCGGCTTCGACCACAACGTCCAGACCTTCCGCGTGGTGACCGAGCTGGAGCACCGCTATCCGGACTTCATCGGCCTGAACCTGACCTGGGAGACCCTGGAAGGGATCATCAAGCACAACGGCCCGGTGATCCATAAGCTGGGCGAGCCGTCGTGGAAGGCGATCTCCAAGTACGACGCCGAATACGGCCTCAAGCTGGACACCTGGGCCTCGGCCGAGGCCCAGGTCGCGGCCCTGTCGGACGACATCGCCTACAATAACCACGACATCGACGACGGCGTGGAGGCGGGGCTCTTCACGCTGGACGAACTGATGGACGTGCCGCTGATCGGCCCGATCCTGGCGGCCGTGCGCAGCGAGCGCCCGGAGCTCGACGCGCGCATCACCCGCCTGGAGGCCGTGCGCCGCATGATCGGCGCCATGGTCGACGACGTCATGGGCGAGACCCTGCAGCGGGCCGCGGCCACCGGCGTCGCTTCTGCCGACGATGTGCGGGCGCTGCCGCATGCGCTGGTGTCGTTCTCGGCCGACATGCTGGAAGACCTGGCCCGCCTTCGCCAGTTCCTCCACGCCAAGATGTACCGCCACTGGCGAGTGAACCGCACCCGCAGCCAGGCGCGCCGCATTCTGGCCGAGATGTTCACGCTTTTCTTGGCCGAACCCGAGGTCCTGCCCTCTGAATGGTTCGCCAAGTCGCAGAACCGCGACCAGGCCGGAAGGGCCCGCGTGGTGTGCGACTACATCGCCGGCATGACCGATCGTTTCGCCATCGAGGAGCACCGCAAGCTGTTCCATCTGGATGTCTGGAACTGACGGCCTGCCGCCGCGGAAGGAACATGCACAACCGGCAAGGGTGCGACAGTTCTGAACGGGGATCGGGTCCAGTACAGTACGAACTTGCGCGCGTGATTCGCCGATGGCGATGCGAGCGCCGGAATTCTGGAGCCTTGTGAGATGTCCGACCCGCACCGCGGCGCCTATGCGCCGCCCACCGATGCGCCGCTGTCCTTCGATGCGCGCCAGCCGGTGCGTGGGTCGAGGCCCTTGCCTCTGACCCTGATCATCAGCGCGGTGGTGCTCGCCACCCTGCTGGTCGGCGTGTTCCTGGTCTATCGCAACGGCATCCGCGGTCCGAACGAGCCGCCGCGCACCGTGGGCGAGCCCGTGGCCGAGATGAAGGCCGCCCCCGCGCCGGACCAGAACAAGCCCGACGAAGCCGCCGGCCTGCAAATCTACAGCCACGAGAACCCGACGGCCTCGCCGACCTACGCCGCGCCGCCGGAAGAGCCGATGGCCCGTCCGACCGCGCCGCCGCCGGCCGCTCCGGTGCAGAGCGCCAGCCTGCCGCCGGCCAAGCCGCCCGTCGCCGCGCCCAGCGCGCCGGTCTCCGCCGCTCCGGCCAAGCCAGCGCCGACCAAGCCGGCTCCGGCGCCCAGCATCGAGAGCCTCGCCACCGCCGCCGTCGCGCCGCCCAAGGCCGTTCCGGCCAAGCCGGCCGCCGCCGCGCCGAAACCCGCCGCGACCGCTTCGGGTCCGGCCAGCGTCCAGATCGGCGCCCTGTCGTCGACGGCGCTCGCCGACAAGGCCTGGGGCGACGCCGCCCG
This sequence comes from Caulobacter sp. SRI_008, assembly GCF_057586355.1. Classification (NCBI taxonomy): domain Bacteria; kingdom Pseudomonadati; phylum Pseudomonadota; class Alphaproteobacteria; order Caulobacterales; family Caulobacteraceae; genus Caulobacter; species Caulobacter sp. SRI_008. The sequence goes on along the minus strand of NZ_JBYCZS010000003.1, from coordinate 153,224 downwards.
CATCGCGCCGGGCCTGGCCGCCGGCAAGGGCAAGAAGGTCGAGGCGATCGACAAGAACGGCTCGACGCTCTACCGCACCTCGGTCACCGGCTTCTCCAGCCGCGCCGACGCCAAGGCGTTCTGCGACGCCCTGACGGCCGCCGGCAAATCCTGCTTCGTGAAGTAGGCGAGGGGAGCCCCATGAGCGTGTCGTCCGCCGCCATCCTCGGCTGCGCCGGGGCCGTCCTGAGCGCGGAAGAGGCCGCCTTCTTCCGCGACGTGCGGCCGTGGGGCTTCATCCTCTTCAAGCGCAATATCGAGACGCCCGACCAGGTGCGGGCGCTGACCGCCGCCCTGCGCGAGACTGTCGGCCGTCCTGACGCGCCGATCCTGATCGACCAGGAAGGCGGCCGCGTCGCCCGCCTGCAGCCGCCCCACTGGAAGAAGTATCCGCCGGGCCGCGCTTACGGCGATCTCGTCGCCAACGACCCGCTGGTCGCCCGCGAGATCACCCGCCTTGGGGCGCGCCTGATCGCCCACGACCTGACCTCGCTGGGGATCAACGTCGACTGCGTGCCGGTGCTGGACGTGCCCGATCCCAAGGGTCACGAGATCATTGGCGACCGCGCCTATGGCGACACGCCCGAGCAAGTGGCGACCCTGGGCCGCGCGGCGGCCGAGGGACTGCTGGCCGGCGGCGTGCTGCCGATCATCAAGCACATCCCCGGCCACGGCCGCGCCATGAGCGACAGCCATCTGGAGCTGCCGGTGGTGAAGGCCAAGCTGGCCGAGCTGGAAGCCCGTGATTTCGCGCCGTTCCGAGTGCTGTCGGACATGCCGATGGCGATGACCGCTCACGTCGTCTACACGGCCATCGACCGCCGCAACCCGGCCACCACCTCGAAGAAGGCCATCAAGAAGGTCATCCGTGAGTCGCTCGGCTTCGACGGCCTGCTGATGAGCGATGATCTGTCGATGAAGGCGCTGTCGGGCGACTTCAAGCAGCGGGCCAAGGACAGCCTGTCCGCCGGCTGCGACGTCGTCCTGCACTGCAACGGCGACATGGACGAGATGAAGGCCGTGATGGCCGGTGTCGGCAAGCTTTCCAAGGAAGCCCGCCGCCGCGCTCAGGCGGTCATGGGCCGTCTGGTCAAGGTGCACGAGCCGCTCGACGTCGCCGAGGCCCGCGCCCGCTTCGACGCCGCCTTCGACGGCCGGTTCGCCGGGTGAGCACGGGCTTCCAGCCCACATTCGACTTCGCGGCCGCCCGGGAGGCGGCGGAAGACGGCGCGGCCCTGGTCATCGACATCGACGGCTACGAAGGCCCGCTGCACGTCCTGCTGGCCCTGGCCCGCAACCAGAAGGTCGACCTGCTCCAGCTGTCGATCACCAAGCTGGCCGAGCAGTACCTGGCCTTCGTGCAGCAGGCCCGCCGCGTTCGCTTCTCGCTGGCCGCCGACTACCTCGTCATGGCCGCCTGGCTGGCCTACCTGAAGTCGCGCCTGCTGTTGCCCAAGCCCGATCGCCCCAAGGCCGAGGAGCCGCCGGCCGAGGAAATGGCCGCCCTGCTGGCTTTTCGCCTGGCCAAGCTCGACGCCATGCGCAAGTCGGTCGAGGCCCTGAAGGAGCGTCCGCAGCTCCAGCGCGATGTCTTCGTGCGCGGCGATCCCGACGCGGTGAAGATCGTCTCCTCCACCCGGTTCGAGGGCGACCTCTACGCCCTGATGAGCGCCTACATCTCCCAGCGAAAGCGCGAGCACGGCCGCCACTACGCCCCGCGTCCGCCTCAGGCCTATCCGCTGGAAGACGCCCGCGACCGCCTGCGCACCTTCCTGCCGAGGATGGAGGAGTGGACGGCCCTGTCCGGCGTCGCTCCCGTTGAGCGCTGGGAAGAAGACCCCGACGGCCCGACGCCCGCCAGCTACCTGGCCTCGACCCTGTCGGCCAGTCTGGAACTGGCCAAGGAAGGCGCGCTGACGGTGCGCCAGATGGGCGCGTTCGAGGAAATCTACCTGCGCACCCGGACGGACGTGGAGGAGGGGGCGTGATCGTGTTGAGAGACAGCTTCTATCCATGACCCTCGACCCTCTCTTCACCGAACGCTGCATCGAGGCCCTGCTGTTCGCGGCGGCCGAGCCGCTGAGCGTGGCCGACCTCGCCAAGCGTCTCCCGGACGGCGCCGACATCCCGGCCGGCATCGCCGACCTGCGCGCCCGCTGGGATGGGCGGGGGATCGAGCTCGTGGAGGTGGCGGGTCGCTGGCGCTTCCAGACCGCCGCCGATCTGGCCTTCCTGATGACCGAGGAGCGCGAGGAGCCCCGCCGCCTGTCCAAGGCCGCCCAGGAGACCCTGGCCATCGTCGCCTATCACCAGCCCGTCACCCGGGCCGAGATCGAGGCCGTGCGCGGGGTGCAGGCCAGCCGGGGCACGCTGGACGTGCTGCTGGAGCTGGGCCTGATCCGCATGCGGGGCCGCCGCCGCACGCCGGGCCGCCCCGTGACCTTCGGCACGACCGACGCTTTCCTCGAGCACTACGGCCTGGCGAATCTGGGCGACCTGCCCGGCGTGGCCGAAATGAAGGCCGCGGGCCTGCTCGATCTGAACCTGCCGCCCGGCTTCAGCGTGCCCGATCCGATGGGGCTGCGGGCCGACGGCGAGGAGGAAGACCCGCTGGACGAAGGCGAGACGCCGGAATTCGCTCAGGATTTCCTGGGCGAGCCGGAGGGCGGAGAGCCGGGGCGTTGAGGCCAAGCCTGTCTTGGCCGGGGCGCAATCGCCGCGATTTGCGCCGCTTGGCTCATGGCCATGCGGACGCCTATATTATCTGAGACATTGTAACGACACGCCGCAGCGGCTAAAGCGCCGCTGTCGCAAGGAGCACCGCCGTTATGGGTAGCATGAGCTGGATTCACTGGGTGATCGTGATCGCGGTCGTCGCCCTGCTTTTCGGTGGTCGCGGCAAGCTGTCCGGGATCATGGGCGACGCGGCCAAGGGCATCAAGGCGTTCAAGGACGGCTTGAAGGACGACAGCAGCCAGGAAGTCGCCGACAACAAGTCCACGGGCGCGCTGCCGCGCACCGAGGCCGAGAAGGAAGACCTGCGCAAGTCGTAAGGTTTGTTTTCGCCGCGCCTTCCGCTGGAGGGCGCGGTCTCGTTTTCTGAATCGTCGCGGCCTCCGTCCTGCCTCGAGAGGGTCGGGTCCGCTTTCAAGGCGCATACATGTTTCAGGAAGTCGGCGGCGTAGAGCTTCTGATTATCGCCGCGGTCGCGCTGATCGTGGTCGGTCCCAAGGACTTGCCCGTTCTGCTGCGTAAGCTGGGCCAGGTCGTCGGGAAGGTCCGCGGCATGGCCGCCGAATTCCGCGCCAGCTTCGACGAGATGGCCCGCCAGTCGGAGCTCGACGAGCTGCGCCGCGAGGTCGAGGCCATGCGCGCCGGCCAGTACGCCAACCCGGTGCAGGCCGCGGTCGACCAGGCCAAGGACGCCACGGTCGATGAGGTGTTCGCCGACATCGACGCCAGCCTCAACAGCGGCGCCGTCCAGGCCCATCCCTACGCCGGGTACAATCCCGAGCCGGTGGCAGAGCCTGAGGCCGCCATCCAGGCCCCGGCCAAGCCTGTCCGCAAGCGCGCCCCCAAGGCTGTCGCCGAGCCGACCGTCGAGATCGTTTCCAAGACCTCGCGCGCCAAGGCCGCGTCCAAGGACGTCGGCGTCGCCGCCAAGGCTCCGGCCAAGAAGGCCGCGGCCCCCAAGGCGGCTAAAGCCGTCGCCGCCGGTGGCACTGCCGCCACCGTCGTCAAGCCGCCGCGCAAGCGCACCACCAAGACCGCTTCTTCCAGCTCGGACATCGTCTCGTGACCAATTCGATCGGATACGATCCCGAAGAGGAGATCGAGGCCTCGCGCGCGCCGCTGCTCGAGCACCTGACCGAGCTGCGCTCGCGCCTGATCGTCTGCGTGGTGGCGCTGTTCGTCGGTTTCGGCGTCTGCTTCTACTTCTCGAACCAGCTGTTCCTGTTCCTGATCCACCCGTTCGAGGTGGCCGCCGGCATGGTCGCCGCCAGCAAGGCGGGCGGAGCGCACCACAATCCCTTCGACCTGATCATGGTGCTGACGGGCCTGAAGGACGCGCCGGCCGACGTTGCTCACCAGAAGTTCGTGTTCACGGCGCTGCTGGAGCAGTTCTTCACCAAGCTGAAGCTGTCGGCGTTCGGCGCGGTGGTCATCACCTTCCCGGTGCTGGCCTGGCAACTCTACCGCTTCGTCGCTCCCGGCCTCTACAAGAACGAGCGCGGCGCGTTCCTGCCGTTCCTGATCGCTTCGCCGGTGCTGTTCGTCATGGGCGCGGCGCTGGTCTACTACGTCATGCTGCCGTTCATCGTCTGGTTCTCGATGAACCAGCAGATCTTCGGCGACGCCATCTCGGTCGAACTGCTGCCCAAGGTGTCGGACTACCTGACCCTGGTGACCTCGCTGCTGCTGGCCTTTGGCCTCTGCTTCCAGCTGCCGGTCGTGGTGTCGCTGCTCGGCATGGCCGGCATCATCGACTCCAAGATGCTGCGCGGCGGCCGCCGCTACGCCATCGTCGGCGTGTTCATCGCCGCCGCCATCCTGACCCCGCCCGATCCGATCAGCCAGCTGACCCTGGCGATCCCCATGTGCCTGCTCTACGAGATCGGCATCTGGTGCGTCTGGATCATCGAGCGCGGCCGCAAGAAGCGCGAAGCCGAAGAGAGCAAGGACGTCGTGGCGGTCTAGGCCGCCTTCCTTCTCCCCTTGCGGGAGAAGGTGTCGGCGAAAGCCGACGGATGAGGGGTCTCTCAAAAGTCTGACGCCGCGAAAGCCGATCCGCTTTCGCGGCGTTTTTCGTTCGTGCGACCCCTCACCCGACCTCCCTCCGGGAGGCCACCCTCTCCCGCAAGGGGAGAGGGGACGTGCAAGAAGGTTGGCGCCCTTGGCGACGCGCCTTAGAGAAGGGCGTTTCTTAACGACTTCCTTCCGAGCGCTCCCGATGCACGACATCAAGGCCATCCGCGAAAACACCGAAGCCTATGAAGCCGCCTGGTCGGCCAAGGGCCGTTCGGGCGCGGCGTCGGAAGCCGTCAAGCTCGACGCCCAGCTGCGCGCCGCCCAGACCGCCCTGCAGGAAGCCCAGGCCAAGCGCAACGAAAGCTCCAAGCTGATCGGCGCGGCCAAGGCCAAGAAGGACGAGGCCGAAGCCGCCCGTCTGATGGCCGAGGTCGAGGCGCTGAAGGGTCGCATGGCCGACGCCGGCGAAGAGGAAGCCCTTGTCGGCGCCAAGCTGAAAGACTTGCTGGCCTCGCTGCCGAACATTCCCGCCACCGAAGTGCCGGAAGGCGAGGACGAGACCGGCAATGTCGAGCAGCGCCGCTGGGGCGATCGCTCCAAGCTGCCGGCCGGCCGCCTGAATGCGCCCAAGGACCACGTCGATCTGGGCGCGGCCCTCGGCGGCATGGACTTCGAAGCCGCCGCCCGCATGAGCGGCGCCCGCTTCGTGGTGCTCAAGAAGGAGATCGCCCGGCTTGAACGCGCGCTCGGCCAGTTCATGCTCGACCTGCAGACGGTCGAGCACGGCTACACCGAGATCAGCCCGCCCGTGCTGGTCAAGGACGAGGCCCTGTTCGGCACCGGCCAGCTGCCCAAGTTCTCCGAAGACCTTTTCCGCACCACCGGCGACCACTGGCTGATCCCGACCGCCGAGGTCTCGCTGACCAATATCGTGCGCGAGCAGGTCACCGGCGAGGAAGAGCTGCCGCTGCGCCTCACCGCCCTGACCCATTGCTTCCGTTCGGAGGCCGGGGCCTCGGGCCGCGACACCCGCGGCATGATCCGCCAGCACCAGTTCCAGAAGGTCGAGCTGGTCTCGATCACCACGCCCGACCAGTCGGAAGCCGAGCACGAGCGCATGGTCGAATGCGCCGAGGCCGTGCTGAAGAAGCTGGAGCTGGAATTCCGCACCATGCTGCTGTGCGAGGGCGACATGGGCTTCGGCGCGCGCAAGACCTACGACCTGGAGGTCTGGTTGCCGAGCCAGGCGACCTTCCGCGAAATCAGCTCGTGCTCCAACTGCGGCGACTTCCAGGCTCGCCGCATGGACGCCCGCTTCAAGAAGGCCGGCGAGAAGGGCACGCACTACGTCCACACCCTGAACGGCTCGGGCCTGGCCGTCGGCCGCACCCTGGTGGCCGTGTTGGAGAACTATCAGGACGAAGCCGGCCGCATCGCCATCCCGGCCGTACTGCAGCCCTATATGGGCGGCCTGACCCACATCGGGGGCGCGGCTTGAGGATCCTCCTCACCAACGACGACGGCATCCACGCTCCGGGCCTGCAAAGCCTGGAGCGTATCGCCGCGGCCCTGTCGGACGACGTCTGGATCGTCGCGCCGGAATACGAGCAGTCGGGCGCCAGCCGGGCCCTGACCCTGTCCGATCCGCTGCGGGTGCGGAAGATCGACGAGCGCCGCTTCGCCGTCGAAGGCACGCCCACCGACTGCGTGGCGTTGGCCTTCCAGGAACTGATCGAGGGCAAGAAGCCGGACCTCGTGCTGTCGGGCGTCAACCGCGGCCAGAACCTGGCCGAGGACGTCACCCTGTCGGGCACCGTCGCTGGCGCCATCGAGGGCATGGTCCTGGGCGTTCCGTCGATCGCCCTGTCGCAGGCCATGACCTATTTCGCCGACGAGGTCGTCGCCCACTGGGAGACCGCCGAGCACTTCGGGCCGGGCATCGTCCAGCGCCTGCTGGAGATCGGCTGGCCGGCCGACGTGGTCATGAACGTCAACTTCCCGCCGCTGCCGCCTGAACGGGTCGATGCCGTGGAAGTGACCCGCCAGGGCTTTCGCGACTCGCACTTGCGGCGCATGGAAAAGCGGACGGACCTGCGCGGTCGCGACTACTACTGGACCGGTTTCACCGTGAAGCCGTCCAATCCGCCGGAGGGCACCGATCTGAAGGCCGTGTACGAAGGGCGCATCTCGGTGACGCCCCTGCATATCGACCTGACGCACAACGCCACCGTCGCCGCCCTCAAGGGCGTGCTGGGCGGAGCGCCGCCGAAGCTTGCCCAAAAGCCGGAGAGCCCGGAGCCCGGCCTGTGATGGCGAGCGCCAAGCGCCCGGAAACGCCCGAAGCGCTGCTGAAGCGGCTGCTGGACGCGCTGCGCGAGCAGGGGGTGACCGATCCCAACGTGCTGTCGGCGATCGAGAAGACGCCGCGCGACCTTTTCACTCCCGACCTCTTCAAGGAGCGGTCGTGGGAGGACTCGGCCCTGCCGATCGCCTGCGGCCAGACCATCAGCCAGCCGTTCATTGTCGGCCTGATGACCCAGGCTCTGACGGTCGAGCCGCGTTGCCGGGTGCTGGAGATCGGCACGGGCTCGGGGTATCAGACCGCGATCCTTTCCCGGGTGTCGCGCCTCGTCTACACGGTCGAGCGCTATCGCACCCTGATGAAGGAGGCCGAGGCGCGCTTCGCCGTGCTCGGTCTGACCAACGTCATCACCAAGTTCGGCGACGGCTGGGAAGGCTGGCGCGAGCAGGCGCCTTTCGACCGCATTATGGTCACGGCTGCGGCGCAAGAAGAACCTAAGGGGCTCCTGGCCCAGCTCAAGCCCAACGGCGTGCTCGTCGCACCCGTCGGACGTGGGCCGGTCCAGAGCCTTCGCCGCTATGCCGGCGACGGGAAGGGGGGCTTCACGGTCGAAGTCCTGTGCGAAGTGCGTTTCGTCCCGATCCTGGAAGGCGTCGCCCGCGAGTAGTGCGGGTTCGGCGTCCACAGGTTCGGTGACGCTGTGCGTGTTTGGTTAATGTTTGATTCACCCTTGCGGCGGCGACTTGAAGGCTCCGCGAGGAAAGGAGAGGTCATGAGGCAGTTGTGGACGCAAGCGGCGGTCATCGCCCTGACGGCTGGAACGCTCGCGGCCTGCGAGACGACCGGCGCGCAGTATCCCACCCGCGCCAGCGAGGGCGTCAGCCCGCCTGTCGTCCAGGCCCCACCGGCCGCCCAGACGCCGCTTCCGACCCAGGCTCCGCCGCCTGAGGACGACGCTCCGCCGGTGACCGCCCCGGTCGGCGCCGGCGCCGTGTCGAGCCAGCCGCTGGCTCCGGTGACGACCGCCGAGATTCCGCCGCCGCCCCCGCCGCCGGCCGACAGCCGTCCGCTGCCGGCGCCCGTGCAACATCAACCGCCCGCCCAACCGGCCCTGCGCCCCGTCGTGGTCACCACGACGAACGGCAAGGTCGTCGACGTCGGCGGCGCGCCCGAGACCTATGTCGTCAAGTCGGGCGAGGGCCTCGACGCCGTCGGCCGCAAGATGGGCCTGTCGCGCGCCGAGCTGGCCAAGCTGAACGACCTCGATGAGCCCTATCGTCTGAAGCCCGGCCAGAAGCTGAAAGGCAAGTCGACCAAGGCCAAGGCTTACGTCGTCGAGAGCGGCGACACCCTGAGCTCGATTTCCCGCCGCTTCAGCGTCACCCCGGCCGCCCTGGCCGAGGAAAACGACCTGTCGTCGGGCGCCTCGATCCGCGCCGGCCAGAAGATCCGCCTGCCGCAGGGTTACAAGGATAAGGGTCCGGCCAAGACCACGGTGATGCAGCCGGTCCCCGGCGGCTCGACCTCGCTGGCCGGCGCCGCGCCCGCACCGACCTATTCGGCCCCGCCGATCGGCTCGTCGCGTCCGACCGCGCCGCCGCCCTCGCGTCCGGTCGTCGCCGAGCGTGAGCCCGAGCCGACCCCGGCCGCCACGACGACCACCACCGTCTCCATCGCCGGCAAGGTGATCGAGGTGGCCGGCAAGCCGAAGATCCACACGGTGAAGTCCGGCGACGCCATCGACTCCATCGCCCGCGACCTCGGCACCACCCGCAAGGACCTGGTCGAGGACAACGACCTGAAGGCCCCGTACATCATCCGTCCGGGCCAGAAGCTGAAAGGCCCGGCCACCACCGACAAGGCTTATGTGGCCGAGAGCGGCGACACCCTGGCCGGCGTCGCCAAGCGCTTCAACGTCAGCGTTTCGGCGCTGTCCAAGGAAAACAACCTGCGCGCCGGCGCGTCGCTCAAGAAGGGCCAGAAGGTCGTTCTGCCCGACGGCTACAAGGACCGGGGTCCGATCCGTACGACGGTGACCACGCCCGCGCCGCGTCCCGCCGGTTCGATCACGACGGCCCAGGCGCCGGCCAGCCCGCCGCCGACCACCGGCCTGCCGTCGGCTCCGCGTCCCTACACGCCGTCGGGTTCGACCCCGTCGACCACCTATTCGCGCCCGAGCGCCCCGGTGTCGGCCCTGCCGGTGACGCCGCCGTCGGCCCCATCGCGTCCGATCATCGAGAGCAGCGCTCCGCCGACCGAGGCCGAGATCGCCGCCGCCGGCCGTGGCCGCTTCGTCTGGCCGCTGCGCGGCGACATGATCAACGCCTACGGTCCCAAGGGCCCGGGTCAGCGCTTCGATGGCCTGGACATCCGCGCCCCGGTCGGCACGCCGGTCAAGGCCGCCGCCGCCGGCGACGTGGTCTATGCCGGCAACCAGGTGCCGGGCTTCGGCAATCTGGTTCTGATCAAGCACGCCGACGGCTGGGTGACGGCCTACGCCCACCTGTCCACGACCAGCGTCAAGATGCGCCAGGCGATCGCCCAGGGCGAACAGCTCGGCACGGTCGGCCAGACGGGCGACGCTCCGGAACCCATGCTGCACTTCGAGGTGCGCTTCGCCCCGACCCCGAAGGACAAGGCCAAGCCGGTCGACCCGGCCCTGGTGCTGCCGCGCTAAGCAGCGGCTTCAAGCCCATACGACAACGGCCTCCGGAGCGATCCGGAGGCCGTTCTTGTTTTCGCCCGAGGGCCGGGGAGGGGTAGGTCTACTTCACCACCCCGCAGGCGCTGCGCGCGCCGGCGCCGCCGATCGGCTGGCTGGTGTAGTCGTCGGGGCTGGCGTGGATCACGATGGCCGAGCCGTCGGCGTCCAGCAGGGCGGGGCGGCCGCGTCCGCCCTTCAGCGAGACCAACTGCGAGAAGAACTCGGCGCTCGCCACGCCATCGGCCCCGGCATGCAGATTGGGCAGGTCGCCATTGTCGTTGCCTTCGGCGTTCAGCAGGCCGTGGACCACCGTGGTCGCCGCGTGGACGTGGGCCCCGGCCGACTTGAAGTCCGGCGTTCCGCAGTCGCCCTTCTCGTGGAAATGCAGGCCGTGCCAGCCCGGCGTCAGGCCCTTGGCCTCGATGCGCAGCAGCACGCCGCGCGGTCCTTCGGTGAGCGTCGCCGTGCCGATCGACTTGCCGTCAGCGCCCTTGATGTCGGCGGTCGCCGTGGCGGGCGCCTCGGCGGCGGAGGCCGCGGTGGCGGCGACGAGGCCGGCGGCCAGGAAAAGGGCGGTCAGACGCATGAAACTGCTCCTGCAATCAAAGGGACGCATGGGGCCGCGAAGGTGGCGCCGTCCGTGGTGGAATGCTAACTGTTTCCGACTGTTCCGTGTTCGATTCTGACGGCGAAAAATCCCCTTGAGCGACGATCAAAACACTCTGCCCCCTGAAGGGCCGCGCGGAGACATCGCCCCGATCAACATCGAGGACGAACTGCGCCGTTCGTATCTCGACTACGCGATGAGCGTAATCGTCAGCCGCGCCCTGCCGGACGCGCGCGACGGCCTCAAGCCGGTGCACCGCCGGGTGCTGTTCTCGATGCACGAGCAGGGCCAGACGCCCGAGCGTCCGTACGTCAAGTCGGCCCGCGTCGTCGGTGACGTCATGGGTAAGTATCACCCGCACGGCGACGCCTCGATCTACTTCACCCTGGTGCGCATGACGCAGTCGTTCTCGATGGGCCTGGTGCTCATCGACGGCCAGGGCAACTTCGGCTCGGTCGACGGCGATATGCCCGCGGCCATGCGATACACCGAGTGCCGCATGGCGCCGCCGGCCATGTCGCTGCTGGCCGACCTCGACAAGAACACGGTCGACTTCGCCGACAACTACGACGGCAAGGAGCAGGAACCGACCGTCCTGCCGTCGCGGATCCCCAACCTGCTGGTCAACGGCGCGGGCGGCATCGCCGTCGGCATGGCGACCAACATCCCGCCGCACAATCTGGGCGAAGTCATCGACGCCTGCCTGCTGCTGATCGACGAGCCGGACGCGACGACCGACCAGCTGCTCGACCTCGTGCCCGGTCCGGACTTCCCGACCGGCGGCGAGATCATCGGCCGGGCCGCCCCGCGCCAGGCGCTGCTGACCGGCCGTGGTTCGGTGATCATGCGCGGCGTGGCCTCGGTCGACGAGATCCGCACCGGCCGCGAAGCCATCATCATCACCGAGATCCCGTATCAGGTGAACAAGGCCAACCTCGTCGAGCACATCGCCGAGCTGGTCCGCGACAAGAAGATCGAGGGCGTCTCCGACATCCGCGACGAGTCCAACCGCGACGGCATGCGCATCGTGGTCGAACTGAAGCGCGACGCCTCGGGCGAGGTGATCCTCAACCAGCTCTACCGCTTCACGGCGCTGCAAAGCTCGTTCGGCGTCAACATGCTGGCCCTGAACCGCGGCCGCCCCGAGCAGATGGGTCTGCGCAAGCTGCTCGAGGTGTTCGTCGAGTTCCGCGAGGAAGTCGTCGTCCGCCGCACCAAGTTCGAACTGGGCAAGGCCCGCGACCGCGGCCACGTCTTGGTCGGCCTGGCCATCGCCGTCGCCAATATCGACGAGTTCATCCACATCATCCGCTCGTCGAAGGACCCGGCCGAGGCGCGCGAGCGCCTGGTGGCCAAGGCCTGGCCGGCCGGCGACATGCTGCCCCTGGTCGATCTGATCGCCGACCCGCGCACCGTGCAGGAAGACGGCGGTCTGATCCGCCTGACCGACGAGCAGGCCCGCGCCATTCTCGCGCTGACCCTGTCGCGCCTCACGGGCCTTGGCCGTGACGAGATCGGCAACGAAGCCGCGAGCCTGTCCGACGCCATCCGCGGCTATCTCGAACTGCTCTCCGACCGCGCCAACATCATGGCCGTGGTCCGCGAGGAACTGGTCGAGGTGAAGGACAGGTTCGCCATCCCGCGCCGCTGCCAGATCGTCGACGGCGACGCCGACATGGAAGACGAGGACCTGATCGTTCGCGAGGACATGGTCATCACCGTCACCATGGGCGGCTACGTCAAGCGCACCCCGCTGGCCAACTACCGCACCCAGCACCGGGGCGGGAAGGGCAAGTCCGGCATGGCGACCAAGGACGAGGACGCCGTCACCCGCGTGTTCTCGGCCTCGACCCACGCGCCGCTGCTGTTCTTCACCTCGGGCGGCAAGGTCTACAAGCTGAAGGTCTGGAGGCTGCCGCTGGGCGCCGCCAACTCGCGTGGCAAGGCGTTCGTGAACCTGCTGCCGATCGAGCCGGGCGAGACCATCACCTCGATCCTCACCCTGCCCGAGGACGAAGCCACCTGGGACGGCCTGGACGTGATGTTCGCCACGCGCTCGGGCAGCGTCCGCCGCAACAAGCTGAGCGACTTCGTCGACGTCCGCCGCAACGGCAAGATCGCCATGAAACTCGATGACGGCGACGGCATCGTCGGCGTGTCGGTCTGCAACGCCGACCAGGACGTGCTGCTGACCACGGCCGCCGGCCGCTGCATCCGCTTCTCGGTCGAAGAGGTGCGGGTGTTCGCCAGCCGCGATTCCACCGGCGTGCGCGGCGTGAAGCTGGCCGACGGCGACACCGTCATCTCCATGGCCGTGCTGCGCAGCGTCGCGGCCACCCCGGCCGAGCGCGCCGCCTATCTCAAGCACCAGCGCGCCCTGCTGCGCGCCGCCTCGGGCGAGGAGGGCGAAGACGCCCCGGCGCCGGAGGAGACCGAGGAAGAGGGCGACGAGACCAGCCTGACGGTCGAGCGCATCGCCGAACTGGGCGCGGCCGAGGAGATCATCCTGACGATCTCGTCGGAAGGCTACGGCAAGCGCACCAGCGCCTATGACTTCCGCCGCACGGGTCGTGGCGGCCAGGGGCTGGCGGCCCAGGACCTGAGCAAGCGCGGCGGCAAGCTGGTGGGCTCGTTCCCCGTCGAGGAGAGCGACCAAATCCTGCTGGTGACCGACGCTGGTCAGCTGATACGGTGCCCCGTCACGCAAATTCGTGTTGCGGCGCGGAATACTCAGGGCGTAACCGTCTTCCGCACGGCGGCAGACGAGCATGTCGTGAGCGTCGAGCGTCTGGCGGAAGCTGGCGGCGACGAAGGGCAAGGCGACGCAAGCGGGGCGGATGAGACCCCGTAAGTCAGAGGACGCAGGGGGTTTCATGCGCATTGGCCTCTATCCCGGGACGTTCGACCCGGTCACCAACGGTCACCTCGACATCATCGGTCGAGCGGTCAAGCTGGTCGACCATCTGGTCATCGGGGTGGCCGTGAACATCGGCAAGAACCCCCTGTTCACGCTCGAAGAGCGGGTCGCCATGCTGCAGCGCGAGACGGCCCATTTGGGCGGCGCGGTGATCGAGGTCCGGCCGTTCGACAGCCTGCTGATCCACTTCGCCCGCGAAGTCGGCGCCCAGATGATCGTCCGCGGCCTGCGGGCCGTGGCCGACTTCGAGTACGAATTCCAGATGACGGCGATGAACCAGCAGATGGATCGCGAGATCGAGACCGTCTTCCTGATGGCCGACCCGCGCCACCAGGCCATCGCCTCCCGCCTGGTCAAGGAGATCGCCTCCCTCGACGGCGAAGTCGGCAAGTTCGTCACGCCCGGCGTGGCGGCCGAGCTGATCGGAAAGATCAAGAACCGCTGACGCCCTCTCCCCCTTGCGGGAGAGGGTGGCCTCGCGGAGCGAGGTCGGGTGAGGGGTCTCTCAGAACCGTCCGCGCGACCCCTCATCCGTCGGCCTTCGGCCGCCACCTTCTCCCGCAAGGGGAGAAGGATTGTGGGAGCCGCCCACAAGTCGTCGAAATCGTCGGCGCATATCGGCAGCGCTTGTCGTACCGCTTCGCGCGCTTTAACGCGGAGCGGGAGATCTGTTCGGGGAAATCCATGAAGTCTGCGTTCTGCGTTCTCGGCGTCGCCGCCCTGGCGCTCGTTTCGGCCTCGGCCGCGCCCATCGCCGCGTCGGCTCAAGTGGCCGAATGGCGCACGCCCGACCCGCAGAACGTGCTGGTGGTCGAGACCAACAAGGGCCGCATCGTCGCCGAGCTGGTTCCCGAAGCCGCGCCCGGCCACGTCGAGCGCGTGCGCGAACTGGCCCGCGCCGGCTTCTACGACGGCCTGACCTTCTTCCGCGTCATCGACACCTTCATGGCCCAGACGGGCGATCCGAAGAACGACGGCACCGGCGGTTCCGACAAGCCGGACCTGACGGCCGAGTTCACCTTCCGCCGCGCCGGGACCGGTGGTTCGTTCGTCCCGGCCGGCAAGCTCGGCTCGCTGGAGACCGGCTTCGTGGGGCCGCTGGCCGTGACCAGCCAGTCGTCGATGCTGGCGGCCATGACCGCCGACGGCAAGGTGCAGGCCTGGGGGAACTTCTGTCCGGGCGTGCTGGGCATGGCCCGCGCCGGCGATCCCAACAGCGCCAACAGCCAGTTCTTCTTCATGCGCCAGCACTACCCGTCGCTGGACAAGACCTACACCGCCTTCGGCCGTATCCTGTCGGGCCTCGACGTGGCGCGGGCCATCAAGGCCGGCGAGCCCGTGGCCGATCCGCAGGACAAGATGATCAGCGTGAAGGTGCTGGCCGACATCCCGGCCGACAAGCGCCCGACCGTGCAGGTGATGGACACCCGCAGCGCGGCCTTCGCCGAAGTGCTGAAGAAACGTCAGGCTGAGCTTGGCGTCGGCTTCAACATCTGCGACGTGGAAGTGCCCGCCAAGGTCAGCAAGTAAGCCGAGGTCCTGATGCGCCTGCCGATCGCCGTCGCCGCCGTCTCCCTGGCCGCCTTCGCGGCGGTCGTCCCGGGAGCGCAGGCCGCGTCCAAGGCCAAGCGGGCCAAGGCGGTCGCGGTCGTGGCGGCTTCCGATCCCAAGGCCGCCGACTGGCGCACGCCGGCGCCGGAAACGGTGATGGTGATCGACACCAATCGCGGCCGCATCCTGGTCGAGCTGATCCCCGAGGTCGCGCCGGCTCATGTGGCGCGCCTGCAGGAGCTGACCCGGGCCGGCGTCTATGACCGTCGCACCTTCTTCCGGGTCATCGACCGGTTCATGGCCCAGACCGGCGATCCGGAGGACACGGGGCAGGGCAATACCGACAAGCCCAACCTGAAGGCCGAGTTCACGTTCCGCCGCGACCAGGACCTGCCGTTCGTCGTCGCCGCCTCGCCGGCGGGGACCGAGGTCGGCTTCCTGAAGTCGTTGCCGGTGGTCAGCCAGGGCTGGGCCTGGAGCTCCATGACCAGCGACAAGAAGGTCGCCGCCTGGGGCACCTATTGCCCGGGCGTGGTCGGCATGGCCCGCGACGACGCGCCCGACAGCGCCAACAGCCAGTTCTTCCTGATGCGCCAGCCCTATCCGTCGCTGGACAAGCGCTACACCGCCTTTGGCCGGGTGATCTCGGGCCTCGACGTGGTGCGGGCGATCAAGACCGGCGAGCCGGTGGCCGACCCGCAGGACGAGATGACCACTGTCCGCCTGCTGGCCGACATCCCCGAGGCCGAGCGCCCGAAGATCAAGGTGATCGACCCGAAGGGCGCCTGGTTCCAGGGGCAGATCGCCGCCGTTCGCAAGGCGCGGGGCGCGGATTTCTCGGTCTGCGACCTCGAGGTTCCCGTCGAGGTTCGGTAACCGGCTGGTTCACAGCCGCTGTTCGACGGGCTAAAGAGCGCCCAATATTCCACTCCGAAGGGACGACCATGTCGGCTGACCTCGAAAACACCCTGATCCTGACGCTGGAGACCGGCCCGGTCACCATCACCCTGCGTCCCGACTTGGCGCCCGGCCACGTCGAGCGGATCAAGGAACTGGTCCGCGAGGGCTTCTATGACGGCGTCGTCTTCCACCGCGTGATCCCGGGCTTCATGGCCCAGGGCGGCGACCCGACCGGCACCGGCCGCGGCGGCTCGTCCAAGCCCGACCTGAAGGCCGAGTTCTCGGCCGAGCCGCACGTGCGCGGCGTCTGCTCGATGGCCCGCACGCCGGATCCGAACTCGGCCAACAGCCAGTTCTTCATCGTCTTCGACGACGCCACCTTCCTCGACAAGCAGTACACCGTCTGGGGCGTGGTCAGCGAAGGCATGGAGCACGTCGACAGCCTGCCGAAGGGCGAGCCGCCCCGCGCGCCGGGCAAGATCGTCAGCGCCAAGATCGCCGCCGACGCCTGAGTTTAAAGAGGGCCCCTTCGGAAACGGAGGGGCCCTTTTCCTTGGAGGCGGCATGACCGTCTATCCTTCCCCGCCGCGCGAGGCCTACCAGGAGCCTCATCGGCGCTATCACACGCTGGTCCATATCGAGGACTGCCTGGCGAAGCTGGCCGCGCTGCCGGACCTGGATCCGCACGAGCGCGAGCTGCTGGCGCAGGCGATCTGGTGGCACGACGCGGTCTATGACCCGCTGCGACCCGACAACGAGGCCCGGAGCGCCGAACAGGCGCGCGAGGCCATGGTCGCCACCGGCGTTCCCAAAGCCGACATCGCCGAGATCGAGCGGCTGATCCTGTTGACCAAGGGTCACACGGTCGGGCCCGGCGACCGGCTGGGCGCATTGATGGTCTCGATCGACCTGTCGATCCTGGGCGCGTCGCCAAAGGCCTATGCCGACTATGCCCGGGCTATCCGCGAGGAGTACGCCGCCGTGCCCGAGGACCTCTATCGGGCCGGCCGGGCGCGGGTGCTGGAAAGCTTCATGGCCGCGCCGACGCTGTTTCCCGACCCCGGTTTCGCGCAGGCGCTGGATGTCGCGGCCCGCCGCAACCTCGCCGACGAGGTCGCCGCGCTCAGGACCGCTTGAGCGTGATCACCACCGGCAGGTGGTCCGAGCCGATCGACGGGCCGCGGCGCACGCTGACCGTCTTCCACTGCGAGCCGGCGTAGACGTGGTCGATCGGCAGCACCGGCGAGGGCAGGTCGCCGATCCGCAGGCCGCCCTTGGCCGGCCAGGAGGCCAGGGCGCGGGTGCGGCGCTCCAGTCCGAACATCTTGTCCTGGCGGCGCAGGCTCCACGACCAGGGCGTGGAGTTGAAGTCGCCGGCGACGATCATGCCCTTCTTGTCGAAACGGGTCAGGATGTCGGCGAGGCGGCGGGTCTGGGCCTGCTGCGGCCCGGCCGGGATCGGCCAGACATAGTGGGCGGCGATCACGGTGAAGGGGCCGTCGGCGTCGGCCAGGGTGGCCCAGGTTCCCGAGAAGTGATCGCCATCCTCGTAGAAGCCGCCGCGGTCGATCATCCGCTTCTTGCTGAAGATCCAGGTCTCGCAGGGCTTCTTTCCGGCGCAGGAGACCGAGAACGGATAGAGCTTGCGCAGCGGCCAGATGAGCGGCCAGGACCAGCCGCCGCCTTCCTCCACGAAGACCACGTCGGCGTCCTGGGCGAGCACCCAGGCCAGCGCCTTCTTGGGGTCTTCGTTGAGCGCCCAGGCGTTGAACTGCACGACCTTCAGCGTCGCCGGACCCGCGTCGTGCGGACGGCGGGCGGCGATCAGCTCCGGGGCCATCAGGCCGCTGTTGAGCAGGACGGCCGCGACCCCGAAGGCCACGATCGCCCAGCGCTCGCTACGGCGCGAGACGATGGCCGCAAGAAGCCCGCCGACCACGCCCAGGGCCAGCCAGAGCGGCGCGACGTGGGTGACGATGTCGAGCCGGTCGCTGAAGGCGCCGCCCACGCCCGCCAGACCCATGGCCAGGCCGGTGAGCGCCAGGGTCAGGGCCGCGCCGCGAAAGAACAGTCGGACGAGATGGAGGATCAACTGCATGTTCCAGCCTTAGCACGCGTGGACGACGGTTGCGTAAGCCCGCAAACGCCGGAAAGGCCGGGCAGGGCGGTGCTGCGCAACCGCGCGGCGCCTCGTGCGGCCGCGGCGCGCCTTGACCTTGCCGCCCCTTCGTGGCCTTGAAGCCGGCCCATGCGCCTTTCCGATTTCGATTTCGACCTTCCCGACGACAGCATCGCCCTGCGCCCGGCCGAGCCGCGCGACAGCGCGCGCTTTCTCGTCGTGCGTCCGGGGCAGGCGCTCGAGGACCACATCGTCCGCGAACTGCCCGATTTCCTGCGTCCCGGCGACGCCCTGGTGTTCAACGACACCCGCGTGATCCCGGCCCGCCTGTCGGGCCTGCGCGAGGGCCGCACGACCGGCGGGGCGGACGGTACGCCCGTCGCCGTCGAGGCCACCCTGCATCGCCGCATCGCACCCGACCGCTGGAGCGCCTTCATGCGGCCGGGCAAGCGGCTGAAGGCCGGCGACCGCGTGGCCTTCGCCGCCCAGGGCGGGGCGCCCTGCGAGGCCGAGCGCCTGGATGCGACCGTCGTCGAGAAGCACGAGGGCGGCGAGGTCGTGCTGGCCTTCGACCTGTCGGGGCCCGACCTCGACATCGGCATCGCCCGGCATGGGATGATGCCGTTGCCGCCCTACATCGCCGCCAAGCGGGCGGAGGACGACCGCGACCGCGCCGACTACCAGACCGTCTACGCCCGCGAGGACGGCTCGGTGGCCGCGCCGACGGCCGGCCTGCATTTCACGCCAGGCCTCCTGGAGGCGCTGAAGGCCAAGGGCGTCTCGCTGCACTTCGTGACCCTGCACGTGGGGGCGGGCACCTTCCTGCCGGTGAAGACCGACGAGGTTTCCGAGCACAAGATGCACGCCGAGTTCGGCGAGGTCAGCGGAGAGACGGCCGACGCCCTGAACGCCGTGCACGCCGCCGGCGGGCGCATCGTCTGCGTGGGCACCACCAGTCTGCGCCTGATCGAGAGCGCCACGGGCGAGGACGGGGTGATCAGGCCCTTCGCCGACGAGACGGCGATCTTCATCACGCCGGGCTATCGCTTCCGGGCGGTCGACGTGCTGATGACCAATTTCCACCTGCCCAAGTCGACCCTGTTCATGCTGGTCAGCGCCTTCGCGGGCCGGGCGACGATGCGCGCGGCCTATGAGCACGCCATATCGACGGGCTACCGCTTCTATTCCTACGGCGACGGCTCGTTGCTGTTCCGCGCCCCAAACCCTGAAAATGGGACCGAGACCGTCTAGATGGCCGCCTTCCCCTTCGAGATCAAAGCCACGGACGGCAAGGCCCGGACGGGCGTGCTGAAGACCCCGCGCGGCGACATCCGCACCCCGGCCTTCATGCCGGTGGGCACGGCCGGCACGGTCAAGGCCCTGACGGTCGACCAGGTCAAGGACACCGGGGCCGACATCATCCTGGGCAACACCTATCACCTGATGCTGCGGCCGACGGCCGAGCGGGTGAAGCGCCTGGGCGGGCTGCACAAGTTCATGCGCTGGGACAAGCCGATCCTGACCGACAGCGGCGGCTTCCAGGTGATGAGCCTGTCGGGGATCAGCAAGGTCACTGAAGAGGCCGTGACCTTCGCCAGCCACATCGACGGCACCAAGCACGTGCTTTCCCCCGAGCGGTCGATGGAGATCCAGGCCGACCTGCTGGGCAGCGACATCGTCATGCAGCTGGACGAGTGCGTGGCCTGGCCGGCGGAAGAGGCCAGGGCGCGCCAGGGCATGGAGCTGTCGGCGCGCTGGGGCCTGCGCTCGAAGACCGCGTTCGGCACGCGAGATACGCAGGCGCTGTTCGGCATCCAGCAGGGCTCGACCTTCGAGAACCTGCGCAAGGAGTCGTCCGAGCGCCTGCAGGAGATCGGCTTCGACGGCTACGCCATCGGCGGGCTGGCGGTGGGCGAGGGCCACGAGGCCATGTGCGAGGTGCTGGACTACGCGCCGGGCCTGCTGCCGGCCGACAAGCCGCGCTACCTGATGGGCGTGGGCAAGCCGATCGATCTCGTGGAAGCCGTGGCGCGCGGCGTCGACATGTTCGACTGCGTGCTGCCGACCCGCTCGGGCCGTCATGGCCAGGCCTGGACCTGGGACGGGGCGATCAACATCAAGAACGCCCGCTTCGCCGAGGACGAGAGCCCGCTGGATCCGACCAGCGACTGCCCGGCCAGCCGCGACTACTCCAAGGCCTATCTGCGCCACCTGTTCAAGGCCGAGGAGATCCTGGGGCAGGTGCTGCTGTCGTGGCACAACATCGCCTTCTTCCAGGCCCTGACGGCGGCCATGCGCGCCGCGATCGCCGAAGGGCGGTTCGAGCAGTTCCGGCGGGATTTCGCGGCGCGGCAAAAGTCCTAAATCCTTCTCCCCTTGCGGGAGAAGGTGGCGGCCGAAGGCCGACGGATGAGGGGTCTCTCAGATGCAAGACCCCTCGCCCCGTCTGTACGCCGCACGCGGTTTTGATTTCTGAGAGACCCCTCACCCGACCCCGCTCCGCGGGGCCACCCTCTCCCGCAAGGGGAGAGGGAACGGGTTTACAATCTCACGCGGTAAACCGCTGAGTTGATCGGAGAGGGCGCGGGGCGTCCGGGCTTCGCCCGGAGTTGTGAGTTTGAATACCGTTTCGACGAAGCTGGACGCCCCGCGCGATCGTTGTGCCTCAGGCCGGGGCGCGCGGGCCTCTTCCGCCCTTCACCCCCTTCGGCTTGTGCCTTCCCCGGAACCGGGCTGTAAGCTTCGCTAGCCATCGCGTGCAGACAGAAGGCGCCGGAGCGGACCCTCGGACGGGCGGGAGCCTATTGCAGGCAAGCTCCCGATGGATGGGTTTACGTCCCCCATCCTCATTTAAGCCTGGCCCGGCCCTGCTCACGCAGCTCCGGCGGCCCCGCTCGATCGCATCACCGTCGCACGCTTCGGGCCGGATCCTTGCGCCCTCTCCCTGCGACGGGACAGCTCTGATTATGCAGCGGGTTTCAGCGCGTCTGATCCAGAGCGCTGAGAAAGTTGCAAGGGATTGGATTGGTTGGCGTCTTTGGCGCGATCGCCGGGGATAGACGCTCGCCAATCCCCGTAAGCCCAACCCAACACCGCCTTCCTGGGCCTTGTGCCCAGGATCCATCGTTCAGCTGCTCAGACCTGTCGAGGACGGCCGAGGTTTGAGCGGTCGCCGGCATGGGCCCTCGCCACAGGGGCGAGGGAGGCGGAGTGGGGCGGTGAAAAGCCTGGGTCCCCGCTTTCGCGGGGATTTTACGGGAGGGGGATGCCCGGCGCGTGCCGCCCCTGACTTACCCCACCGGTCCCTGCGGACCCGTCGGCGGCGCGGGCTGCACCGGGGCCGGGGCGGCGGGGACGACGGGGTAGCGGGGTTTGCGCTTGGCCTTGGCGGTTTCGGCCGCGGCGGGTTCGGCTGGCGGGGCGTGGACGTCGGGGATGGGCTCGACCGTCGGGCCGACCACCGAGGGCGCCGGCTTGGGCGGCGGCGGCGGGGGGGCGTCATTGCCGCCCATGAACGGGAAGCGGCGCTTCTTGGGCTCGGGCTGGGGCTCGCCGCGGTGCTGGGGCGTGGCCGGCGGCATGCAGCCGCGCGCTTCGCCCAGGCCCTTGAGGTAGGCGCGGCGCACGGCGCCGGAGGCCATGGCCGACTGGACGAGGCGGTCGTGCTTTTCGGCCCCGGTCAGCTTGCGGACCCAGCCGCGCATCGGGATCAGGTCCTGGGCGGCGCTGGCCATGGCCCCGAGGGCGGCGTCGCCGGCGGCCTTGCGGCCCCGGTCCATCAGGTCCTCGTCCTCGCCGGGGGGGACCTGGTCCATGTCGACGCCCAGGGCCGCGTCGAGCGGCTTGATCAGGGCGGTCAGCTGGCCGCAGCTGGAGGGCATGGGCCGGGCGTAGGGATCCTGCATAGCCTCCAGCAGGGCGGGCGGGATCTTGGTGCGCATCAGATTGACGTCGCGCAGGGGCGCGGTCACCGCGCCGCCGATGCCGTCCTTGTTGGCCTCGGAGGTGGTCTGGATCTTTTCGGGCGGCGGCTCCGGGGCCGGTTCACGGGTGCTGGCGCAGGCGGCGAGCAGGGGAAGCGCGGCGGCGAGGAGGAGCAGACTTCGCATGACGTGACCCTAACGCGCCTGAAGCCAACTCGTCATCCGCCGTTGAGGACGAATCGAGCGGGGCTTCCGAATGGTTGAGCCGAGTTGGCCTCGAACCAAGGCGCAGTTTGGGCGGGAGGGGCGTCGCGGGCGCCCGGGTCCCCGAAGGGGAAACTCAAAACACGATGGATTTCAAAGGGAAGGTGGTGGGCCGGCTGGGATTCGAACCCAGGACCATTCGATTAAAAGTCGAATGCTCTACCACTGAGCTACCGGCCCGCTGTCGACACGGGGGTGGCCGTGAGAAGCGGCGCGGAACATAGTCGGGCCTCCCATGCGTCGCAAGCCGCGTTTCGTCGGATCGGTCCGGTGGGTCTCACTATTTGTCCCACATATTGGTTTGACGTGGCGACATGTGAAATATCTTGCGCTGAGCGCCGATATTCGGGAATGGTCCGGCGAAGAACGGCGGCGTCAGCCGCGGGCGAGGGGGAGACCGACGAGGATGCAGCTGAAGCGACGCAGCGTTCTGGCCGGCCTGATTCTGGCGCCCGCGACCGCCGCCCTGGCGGGAGAGACGCCGATGACCGCCCTCAAATTCGACTTTACCGCCAAACCGCGCGAGGGCTGGACGGCCGTCGCGGCCGATCGCCTGTACGACCCCGCCGCCGGCTACGGCTTCGAGCCGGGGGAGGGGCGGTCGTTCTCGGTCGCCGTTCCGGAAGGCGACTGGCGCGTGACGCTGGAGGTGGACGGCGGCGCCGACCTGACCGTGAAGGCCGAATCCCGCCGGCTGGTGGCCGAGCAGGTCCGCACCAAGGCCAAGGAGCGCCGCGAGGTGGTGTTCGTGGTCAACACCCGGACCGCCGCCTTGCCGCCGCCGCCCAAGAACGCCCCGGGCGGGACCGAGGTGATCCTCAATCCGCGCGAGAAGGGCACGCCCAACTGGGACGACAGGCTGACCGTCGAGTTCTGCGGTCCGGCGCCCAAGGTGGCGCGGATGACCGTCGAGCCGGCCAGCGTGCCGCGCGTCTTCCTGCTGGGCGACTCCACGGTGACCGACCAGCCCTTCGAGCCGGCGGCCGGCTGGGGCCAGATGCTGCCCAGGTTCTTCGCCCCGACCGTGTCGGTGGCCAGTCACGCCGAGTCCGGCGAGACGATGAAGTCGTTCCTGATGGAGCACCGGCTGGACAAGGTGCTGAGCCAGACGCGGGCCGGCGACTTCGCGCTGATCCAGTTCGGCCACAACGACCAGAAGGAAAACTGGCCCCAGACCTATGTCGAGGCGGCCACGACCTATCGCGACTACCTCAAGGCCTATGTCGGCGAGTTCCGGCGCAGGAAGGCCACGCCCGTGCTGGTGACCTCGATGCATCGCCGGCGCTTCGACGCGGACGGCAAGATCATCAACACCCACGGCGACTATCCGGCCGCCGTGCTGGCGGTGGGCCAGGAGCTGGGCGTTCCGGTCATTGATCTCGCGGCCATGAGCAAGGTCTTCTACGAGGCCCTGGGGCCGGCGCAGGCGCCCAAGGCCTTCGCCGACGGCGGCAAGGACATCACCCACCACGACAACTACGGCGCCTACGAGCTGGCGCGGTGCATCGTGGAAGGGGTCAAGGCGGGCGTTCCGGAGCTGGCGCGCCATCTCAGCGCCGACGTTGGATCGTTCGATCCCGCCAAACCCACCCCGCCCGACAGCTTCGTCATGGCTCCCAGCGCGGCGCGCAGCAGCGCGGCCCTGCGCGGAAATTGAGGTATCCGATGATCGACCGTCGCTCCCTCCTGGCCCTGGCCGGCGCGACCGCCGCCAGCCCGGCCCTGGCGCAAGGCGCCGCTCCCGAGGCCGCCCCGGCTGCCGTCAAGCCGACCCTGGAGATCCAGCCGATCTGGCCGGGCAAGGCCCCGGGCGGCGAGAAGGTCACCGCCAAGGAGCAGGTGATCCTGCGCACGCCGGGCGGCGATCCCAACGATACGGCCTTCCTGCACATCAACGATCCGGTGCTGATGATGCGCCGGCCCAAGAACCCCAATGGCGCGGCGATCCTGATGATCCCGGGCGGCGGCTATGTGCGCGTGGCGGTCAGCAAGGCCGGCGGGGCGATCGACCAGTGGATCGCCGACCAGGGCGTCACCGCCTTCGTCATGACCTATCGCCTGCCGGCCGACGGCTGGGCGGCGGGGCCGGACGTGGCCCTGCAGGACGCCCAGCGGGCCATCCGCATCATCCGCTCGCGGGCCGGCGAGCTGGGCCTGGATCCCGAGCGCGTGGGCGTGATGGGCTTCTCGGCCGGCGGGCACCTGGCCGGGCGGCTGTCGACCCAGTTCAAGCGCCAGACCTATGCGCCGATCGACGCCATCGACAAACTGTCGACCCGGCCGTCGGTGGCGGGGCTGTTCTATCCGGTGGTGACGATGCAGCCGCCGTTCGCGCACGGCGGCTCGCTGAAGGAACTGCTGGGCGCCGACGCTTCCGAGGCGCGACGCAAGGCCATTTCCCTCGAACTGGACGTGCCGGCCGACACGCCGCCGACCTTCATCGCCACCGCCGCCGACGACAAGGTGGTGCCGGCCGACAACTCGCTGCTGCTGTACTCGGCCCTGCGCAAGGCTGGGGTGCCCAGCGAGCTGCACATGTTCGAGAAGGGCGGCCATGGCTTTGGTCTGACCGGTCCCAAGGGCCTGGACATGAGCTGGCCGCAGCTCTTGCCGCCGTTCCTGCGCCGCCACGGCCTCTACACGTGACCTTCGACGTCCGGAGCTACGGCGCCGTCGGCGACGGGCAGGCGCTGGACACCGACGCGATCAACGCCGCCATCGCGGCGGCGTCCGGAGCCGGCGGCGGGATCGTGCGACTGCCGGCCGGGCGTTACCTGAGCTTCTCCATCCGGCTGGCCAGCGGGGTGACCCTGCGGCTGGACGAGGGCTGCACGCTCGTCGCCGCCGATCCGGCGCGGCACGGCGGGGCCTATGATCCGCCGGAAGAGAACCCGCACGACCTCTACCAGGACTTTGGTCATAGTCATTGGCGCAACAGCCTGATCTGGGGCGAGGACCTGGAGGACGTGGCCATCGTCGGTCCGGGCCGCATCGACGGCGAGGGCCTGACCCGCGAGGGGCCGGGCTCGCGCTGGCGCCGGCAGGCCGGCGAGTTTCCGCTGAGCATGGTGGGTCTCTCGGCCGAGGCCATGGCCGAGCTGGTGCCCGAGCGGGCGGCGATGATCGGCCAGGGCAACAAGTCGATCGCCCTGAAGCGCTGCCGCAAGGTGCGTCTGTCGGGCTTCACGATCCATCGCGGCGGCCATTTCGCCCTGCTGGCGACGGGCTGCGAGGACCTGGCGATCGAGACTCTGCTGATCGACACCAACCGCGACGGGCTCGACATCGACGCCTGCCGGCGGGTGCGGATCGCTCACTGCCGGGTCAACACGCCCAACGACGACGCCATCGTGCTGAAGGCCTCTATGGCCCTGGGCGAGGCCCTGCCGACCGAGGACGTCGAGATCGTCGGCTGCCACGTCTCGGGCTTCGACCTGGGGACGGTGCTGGACGGCAGCCTAGGGCGCACGCAAGCGATCGCGCCGGACCAGGACCGGGTCACCGGCCGCATCAAGATCGGCACCGAGAGCAACGGCGACTTCCGCCGGATCCGGATCAAGGACTGCCTGCTGGAGCGCTCGCGCGGGTTGGCGCTGGAGACGGTCGATGGCGGGACCATCGAGGATGTCGAGATCGAGGACGTGCGGCTGGTCGAGATGACCAGCGCGCCGCTGTTCCTGCGGCTGGGCGCGCGGCTGCGCGGGCCGGAGGGGACCAAGGCCGGAGCGCTGCGCCGGGTGCGGGTGCGGAACCTGGCGGGATCCGAGGCGCGGGCCGACCTGCCGGTGATCCTGGCGGGCCTGCCTGACGCGCCGATCGAGGACGTGCGGCTGGAGGGGCTGGAGCTGTCGTTCCTGGGCGGGGCCAAGGCGGCGGGCGTCGAGCCGCCGGACCTGGCCGACGCCTATCCCGAGCCCAGGATGTTCGGCGACCCGCCGGCCTGGGGGCTGTGGGCGCGGCACGTGAAGGGCCTGTCGATCGACGGTCTGGCGCTGACCGCGAATCTGGACGCCCGCGCGCCGGTGCGGATCGACGGCAAGATCGTGCCGCTGGACGCCTTCGCCCGCGCGGCGGCGGTCGGCTAGCCGACGCCCGGGCGCGAGAGCTTGAGCACAAGCGCTACCTTGGGTGCGGTCCAGCCTGCGGCCTAGCGTCGCGATGGGCGTTTCGAAGGCTTCCGAGGCTTCGATTTTAGCACCTCGGACTCCTAGATGATGGACAAACGGGGGTGGATCGAGCCGTTCGATCCGTCGCGCCGTCGATCCTGGGGTCATGTTCAGAGCCAGCATCCTTCGCACCCTCGCCACCATCGCCGTCGTGGCGCTTCTGGCGGTCGGGACGGACTACGTGGTGAACGTGGTGCTGCTGGCGCGGCCGTACATCTTCACGCCGTGGATGACGATGACCATCGTCGCGATCGCCGGCGGGCCGCTCGTCTATTTCCTGCACCACCAGCGCCTGAACCTGAAGGCGGCCAAGCGCGACCTGTACGAAAGCCTGAGGGTGCAGCGCCAGTCGGCCGAGGAGGCCGAGCGGCGGCGGCTGGAGGCCGAGCGCGCCCTGGCCCGGCTGCGCGAGCAGGAGTCGCTGTACGGCATTCTGGCCAACAACCTGACCGACGCCCTGTCGCTGTGGAACCGCGAGGGGCGGCGGCTCTACAATTCGCCGGCCATCGAGCGACTGACCGGCTACACGCCCGAGGAGTTCCTGGTCGCGCCGAACCTGCTGGGCGTGGCGCCAGAGGACGGGGCCAAGGCGCTGGCCGTGATCCGCCAGCTGAAGGGGCCGACCGACACCGGCACCCACGAGTACCAGTTCCACCGCAAGGATGGCGCGGTGATCTGGGTCGAGAGCACCTATTCCCTGGTGCCGGCCGAGGACGGCGGCGGTTTCATCGCCACCAGCCGCGACGTTACCGAGCGCAAGCGCCTGGCCGAAGACCTGGCCCAGGCCGCGCAGGAGGCCCAGTCGGCCGCCGCCGCCAAGGCCGACTTCCTGGCCAACATGACCCACGAACTGCGCACGCCGCTGACGGCGATCATCGGCTTTTCGGGCCTGCTGCGGCAGTCGTCGGCCCTGTCGGAGACCGACGCGCGGCAGGTGCGGCTGATCCACGAGGCCAGCAACACCCTGCTGGGCGTGATCAACGACGTGCTGGATTTCTCGCGCCTGGAGGCGGGGCTGGAGTTCGACGCCGAACCTTTCCGCCCCTGCGACATGGCCCGCTTGGCCGCCGCCCTGATCGAGACCCAGGCCCAGGAGAAGGGCCTGCCGGTGCTGGTCGAGTTCGGTCCGGGCCTGAAGCCCCTGGTCGGCGACGCCGCGCGGCTGAACCAGGTGCTGCTGAACTTCCTGTCCAACGCCGTGAAGTTCACGAGCGAGGGGCGGATCCTGATCTCGGTCAGCCAGGAGACCTCGGCGGTCGGCCAGCGCCTACGGATGGAGGTGCGCGACACCGGCATCGGCGTGCCGGGCGACATGCACGAGGCGGTGTTCGAGCGCTTCATCCAGGCTGACGCCGGCGTCTCGCGCCGGTTCGGCGGCACGGGGCTGGGCCTGGCGATCTGCAAGCGGATCATCGACGCCATGGGCGGCCGCATCGGCGTGGAGAGCACGCCGGGCAAGGGCTCGACCTTCTGGTTCGAGGTCGACCTGCCGATCACCGAGACGGTCGCCGACATTCCGGTCGCCGCCCAGCCTGCGGCGCTGGAGCGGCCGGCCCGGGTGCTGCTGGTCGAGGACAATCCGGCCAACCGCGAGCTGATCGGGGCGCTGCTGGCGCCTTTCGACGTCGAGGTGGAGACGGCCGTCGACGGGGTGGGGGCGGTCGACGCCTTCAAGGCCGGCAAGGCCTATGACCTCGTGCTGATGGACGTGCAGATGCCGGTGATGGACGGCCTGACCGCCACCCGCCGCATCCGCGCCCTGGAGCACGCCGGCCGCCACACGCCGATCGTCGCCATGACCGCCAACGTCCTGCCCGAACAGGTCGCCAACTGCCTGGCCGCCGGCATGGACGACCACCTGGGCAAGCCGATCAACCCGATGCGGTTGTTGGAGACGGTGGCGCGCTGGAGCCAGGCGGAAGCGGCGTAAGTTTCCTTCTCCCCTTGCGGGAGAAGGTGTCGGCGAAGCCGACGGATGAGGGGTTGCACGAACGAAAACGCCGCAAAAGCTGATCAGCTTTCGCGGCGTCTTGCTTTTGAGAGACCCCTCACCCGACCTCCTTCGGAGGCCACCCTCTCCCGCAAGGGGAGAGGGATCTTGGTCAGGTGATGTCCGGGATCTGGTCGCTGGCGACCGCCGGCTTGGCTTTCGCGCCGCGGCCCCAGAGGGTCTCGTACTTCCAGCCGGTGAGGTCTTCGACGATGGCCTTGGACTCGGGGCTTTCGGCCTCGATGGCGCCGGCGCGGAGGCGTTCGACTTCGTGGACCAGGACCTCGTGGGTCTTGGCGTTGAGGCGGAACTTCCAGGAGATGATCATGCCCGCGATCATCACGATCAGCGGGCCGCCGACCATGACCAGCACGAGGGCGCGGATGGCTTCCGGCGACTGCTGGACGGGCGCGGCGCCCTTGGCGGCCGAGACGAAGCCGCCCAGCCCGATCAGGCTGGTGGTCAGCAGGATGGCGCCCGACTGGGCGATCTTGCGCACGAAGGTCATGACCCCGGCGAAGATGCCTTCGCGGCGCAGGCCGGTGACGGCCTCGTCGACGTCGGGCAGGTAGTTGTAGACGCCCCAGGGCACGAAGTTCAGCGTGCCGCGGCCCAGGCCCGCCAGGATGATCGGCAGGAACAGCCACAGCAGGACGGTGGGGTTGAAGCCCGCCGCGCCGGGCAGGGCGGTGAAGATGTTGCCGTTCAGCGCCGCCACGCCGGCCGAGAAGCCGGCCGGCTTGACCAGGTAGAAGCCCAGGAACAGCAGCAGGGCCGCGCCGACGAAGCTGATGGCCATGCGGTAGGCGGCGGTCGGGCCGGTCTTGATGATCACGCGGATGGCGACCATCACCGAGATCAGCTGGGCCACGTACATCATGGTCATGGCCTGGGAGATCACCAGGGTCGATCCGACCATCACCGTGGCCACGAACAGCGGGAAGGCGGTGTTGAAGATGTCCTGGCTGATATAGCCGCCCAGATAGAGCGACAGGTGCTGGCGGAAGGCCTTCAGCTTCAGGGTCGAGAACAGGTCGCGGAACATGTTGACCGGGATCAGGGCAGCCTTGCTCCAGTCCATCGGCTCGGGCTGGATCAGCTTCTCTTCCTCGGTGTAGGGGCGCTCCCAGGTGAACAGCACCACCAGCAGCACCACCAGGCTGAACAGGCCGCCGAAGATGGCCGCCATGATCAGGAAGGTGTTGGGGCTGTCCTTGCCGCCGAAGTGGTTGATGATCAGGGTCGGCAGGTAGGAGGCCAGGATCGCCGAGGTCTGGGCGACCATCATGCGCACGCCGGCGAACTTGGCCTTCTCCTTGTAATCCTTCGTCATTTCCGCCGCGAGGGTTTCCCACGGGATCAGGAACATCGTGTAGACGAACTCGAAGAAGATGAAGGTCACGAGGTAGTAGAGGAACGGCTTGCCGGTGACGAAGATCAGGGCGAAGGCCGGCAGCAGCGGGATGGTCGCCAGCAGGAAGATCTTCCGCCGCCCGACCTTCCGGCCGATCCAGGTGTGGCGCAGGTTGTCGGAGATGTAGCCGATCAGCGGGCAGGTGATCGCCTCGAGCAGGCGCGGCAGGCCCAGGATCAGGCCGGTCTCGACCGGCGACAGTCCGCAGAAGGTGATGAAGAAGTAGGCCAGCCAGCCGGTGATCACGGCTTGCGCGCCGGCCCCCAGCATGTCGCCGGAGCCCCAGCCCCAATAGGTGACCCAGGACGGTTTGCGGGGGTCTGGCGTGGCCATGTTCGTTTCATTCCCAAGGTATTCAGAAAGGCCTCTGACGGGCCTTAGGCGTTGAGCCGTCCCCTTTTCCGATCATCCCCGCGAAGGCGGGGATCCAAGCTGCGTTTCCAGGGCTTGCCCGGTTGGCTCGGCTTGGGTCCCCGCCTTCGCGGGGACACACGGTGGTTGGGAACGGCCCAGAAGTCGTCAGTCCTAGATGAAGGCGCGCTGGAACTCGCCGAGGGCCAGCATGGCCAGCGACTGGCCGTAGGGCATCGAGGTCAGCGGGATGTCCTTGTAGCCCTGGATCGTGTCGAACACCGGGGTGCCGAACGAGACCTGCTGCAGTTCACCGGCGTCGTCGATGTTGGCCAGCACGCCCTTGATGGCGCGGATGGCGACGGCTTCGTATTCCTTGCCGATGTAGCGCTTGCGCACGGCCTTCAGGACGCCGTAGGCGAAGCCGGCCGTGGCCGAGGCTTCCAGGTACGAGGTCTTGTCGTTGATGATCGTGTGCCAGAGGCCGGTCTCTTGGTCCTGGTACTCGGTCAGGGCCTTGATCTGGGCTTCCAGGGCGTCGATCAGGAAGGCGCGCAGGCCGTCGCCCGGCTTCAGGTCGAGCAGCTCGATGAATTCCGGGATGGCGATCGTCACCCAGCAGTTCCCGCGGGCCCACAGGGCGTCGGCGAAGTTGTGACGGCCCTCGAAGGTCCAGCCGTGGAACCACAGGCCGGTCTTGCGGTCGGCCAGGTACTTGATGTGGACCATGAACTGGCGCTTGGCCTCCTCGACGAAGTCGGGGCGGTCGAGCAGCAGGCCGATCTTGGCCAGCGGCAGCACGCTCATCATCAGCGTGTCGTCCCACAGCTGCTGCGGGTTCTCGCTGTTGAAGACGATGTGCTGGAAGCCGCCTTCCTCGGTGCGCGGACCCTCGTACATGACGTAGTCAGCCCAGGTCTCGAGATAGGGGATGTAGGTGTGGTCGCCGGTGGCCTCGTACAGATAGGCCAGGGTCAGGAACGGCGAGACCGTGTTGATGTTCTTGGTCGGGGTGCCGGCCTCGAAGCGGTCGGCGAACCACTTGGTCATGATGTCGAAGGCGCGCTCGTCGCCGTACATCTCGTACTGCTTCCACAGGCCGTAGAGGCCCACGCCGTGAGTCCATTCCCAGTCGTTCCAGCCCTTGGTGTCGATGACGCGGCCGTCGTCGAGGCGCAGCAGGAACTCGCCCGTCTCGTCGGTGATGTCGACGAGGTTGCTGATCAGAAGGGCGATCTTGGCCTTGACGTCCTTGGCCTCGATGCCGTGTGCGAGATTGGGCACGGTAGTCTCCTAAAGGGTAGGTCTAGCGGTAGGCGGGGGCCTACGGTTTGTAGTTCGGCGCGGGGACGCGGGCGACGGGCACGCCGCCTTCCACGTTGCGCAGCACTTCGAGTTTGACGGCTTCCAGGGCGTCGCCGGGGGCGCCGTCGCTGGTCACGGCCAGGGCGATGGTGTTCTTGCCGTGGAGATCGATGATCCCGTCGGGCAGGACGAAGGTCCGCTGCGGGCCGACATGGGCGATGAACTGGCCCATGTTCCAGCCATTGACGAAGATCAGCACGCGGTAGCGGCCCGGCGAGCGCGGGGTCTTCGGATCGCCGATGGTCAGGCCCAGGGTCACGTCCTGGTCCTTGGGCAAGGCGAGGTCGAAGTTCGTGCGATACCAGGTGGTGCCGGCGTAGGGCTGGGTGGCGGCCATGTCGGCCTTGGCCCAGCTCTGGTCGGGGAAGCCCGGCAGGTGCCAGCCGTTGCGCTCGCCGTACTGGCCGCCTTCGTTCAGCGAGCCGCGCACCGGATCGGCGATGTCTTCGCCGCCCTTGTTACCCTGGATCTTCCAGGCGATCGGCACGGCGAAGCTGTAGCTGGTGGGGCTCGACAGCGAGGCCGAGACCAGGCCGCGGGCTTCCTTGTGGAAGTCGTCGGCGTCGAGGTCCCAGTTGTGGCCGTTGTTGCGGACCATCACCGACAGCACGTGCTCGCCGTCGCCGCGCAGGTCTTCCGGCAGCTTGAAGGTGGCGACGCCGGTGGTGATCGGGCGGGGCAGGCCGCCGTCCAGTTCGTGCTGGCCCAGGAACTTGCCGTCCAGCCAGACCTGCAGCATCCCCGCGCCGCCGGCGCCGTAGTGCAGGGTCAGGGTGTCGATGTCGGCGCGGCCCTTGTAGCGGCCGCGGTACCAGACGTCGCCATTGTGGAAGCCGTGGGTGCTCATGTCGAGCGCCGGCTGGCCCGTGGGCGGACGCACGGTGGAGCCGCCGCGCTTGCCCTCGGCCTTGGCCCAGGCGCTGTCGTCGAAGGCGGGATCCGACTCGGGCGAGCCGGCGGCGGTCTTCCAGTCGAGCTTGGCCAGGTCGGGAACGGTGACGGCGGCGGGGCCGGGGAGGGCCTTGGACGCCAGCAGCGAGCCGCTGGCCGTGGCCTTGGCGGCGACGGCGGCGCCGTTCCAGCGGACGGTCTTCACGCCCTTGGGGGCGAAGACTTCCAGCGGGCTATCGGCCTCGGTGTCGCCGGTCAGGGACAGCACGCCGCCCTTGACGGCGGCGGTGCGGACGAGGCCGGGGCCGCGCTGCAGGGTCGGGCCGGCAGGGGTGTCCTGGCGCCAGAAGGTCTGGCCCGTCGCCTCGTCGGCCAGCAGCAGCACCAGCGGCGGACGACCGCCGCCGGTGATGCGCACGCGGGCCAGGCCGGTGTGCTGGTAGGTCAGCTTCAGGTCGCCCTTGGCGGCGTCGAAGGTCGACGTCACGTCGCCTTCCAGCACCTCGACCTTGGGGGCCTGCGCGTAGCGCAGCACGGTCTCGCCCGCTTCGCCGGCGCGGCCGTAGAGCAAAGCCAGGTCGCCGCCGTTCCAGGGCAGGTGGGTCTGGATTTCGGAGGTCGAATAGACCAGCCGCTGGCCGCCCAGATCGTAGCTGGCCATCAGCATCTTGCTGTCCTGGCCCTTGATCCGCGAGGGGACCAGGTACTCGCCGTCGCGGGTCTTCAGCTTGAAGGTGAAGGCCTCGTCGCCGGTGGCGCTGCTGGGATTGTGGACGACCACATAGAGGTGGCTGCCGGTTTCGGTGTTGACGTTGTGGTAGACGCGGACCTTGTCGTTCGAGACGGTGACGAACTCGCCCTTGTCCATGCGGGTCAGGTCCGGAACCGCGTTCAGGAACTGGCCCATCTGCTTCATGACGCGGGCCTTGTCGCGCAGGCCGCGGGCCTCGTCGATGGCCGAGCCGTAGTCGTAGGAGCTGAACACCACCGGGGCCGGCAGCCAGCCCCACGAGGTGCCGCCATAGGTCATGTAGAAGCTCTGGATCGTCAGGCCGTTGGCGATGTTGGTTCCGTAGAACACCCGCTGGTAGCCGACGCCGCGATGGATGGCGGTGCAGTCGTAGTCGCCGTTGCTGCCCCAGTAGTCGAACCAGCCGCCGCCGAACTCGGCCGCGAAGCCGGGGGTGTTGGGGCTGGCTGAGGCGCCGCCCTTGGCCCCGCCGGCGCCGTAGAGGCCCCAGTCGGGCGCGACACCGGCCGCCGACGGCGTGGAGTCGACCTTGCACGAGCCGCCCGGATAGCCGTCGAAGGCGTAGAGGTCGGTCGGGCCTTCCACCGTGCCGGGGACCTTGGAGTCCTCGGGCACCCAGTAGCCGTTGCGGCCCTTGTCGTTGTGGAACAGGGGAACGGTGATGCCGTCGGCGCGGGCCTTGTCGGCCAGCCACTGCATGTAGCGCTGCTGCGGGGCGCCGACGACGTCGAGCTCGTTCTCGATCTGGTGGGCGATCACCGTGCCCTGGCCGGTGGTCAGCTGGTGGCGGGCGATGACCTTGTTGATCTGGCTCAGCCACTCGTCGGCGGCCTGGACGTATTCCGGCGCGTCGGTGCGGGCGCGGGCCTGCTGGTTGACCAGCCAGCCGGGGAAGCCGCCGCGCGTCAGCTCGGCGTTCACGTAGGGCCCGGCGCGGGTGATGACGTAGAGGCCTTCTTCCTTGGCCATGGTCAGCACGCGGTCGATGTCGCGCACGCCGCTGAAGTCGTAGACCCCCTGCTTGGGCGAGTGGTAGCCCCAGTCGATATAGATCGCGACGGTGTTGTAGCCGCTGGCCTTCATCTTCTGGAGGATGTCGCGCCACAGGTCGGGGCTCGGCACGCGGAAGGGGTGGAACTCGCCGCCCCAGGAATAGATGCGGGCGCCGTCGACCTTCAGGGAGTACTTGTCCCAGGTGATCTTGTGCGCTTCGGCGGGCTTCTCCGCGACCGCCTGGTCGCCGCCTTCCTTGAGGACGGTGAAGTGGCGGACCGTGCCGGAAAGCTCGGGCAGCTCCTGCTTCTTGGTCCAGGTGCGGAAGCCGTCCTTGCTGTCGGAGTACCAGTAGCGCTTGGCCATGTACTCGTCGAAATAGACGCGCCAGGCGCCGTCGGGCGTGCGCGTGACGGCGGGGCCTTCGAGGAACTTGCCCCAGCCGGCCCAGTCACCGCCGCCCTTGACCTGCCAGGGGCCGTCCAGCGACGGGGCGGTCAGCAGCTCGATGTACTTGGTGGTCTCGTTCTTGGCGAAGGCCTGGTACTGCGAGCCCTCGCGCACGACGAAGGCGTCGATGTAGTTGGGGCCCATGCCCGACAGCGGGCGCGGCGCGCTCCAGCTGGCGAGCTCGGAGTCTTGGGCCGTGATCCGATAGGGCTGAAACTGCCCGCCGATGCCGGTGGTCGAGACCGACAGGATCAGGTGCTCGGAGCCGTCCTGATCGACGAACCACTCGGGCGCCCAGCTGTTGGTGACGCCGGGCACGTCGATGGTGACGTCGCGCAGGAAGGTCCAGTCGACCAGGTCCTTGCTGCGGGCCAGGCCGATGGTGTTTCCGGTCCAGCCGGTGGTGTAGGCGACGTAGTAGAAGCCGTCCTTGCGCTTGAGCACGCTGGGGTCGCGGATCAGCCCCTTGGGCGGGGTGTAGGCCAGCGGCTTCTGCAGGGTGAAGCGCGTGCCGTCCGCCGAGTCGTAGATGCTCATGTTCGACTGGCTGGCGTTGGTGAACGCCGTCATGACGTAGCGCGTCGGCTCGGCCAGAGCCGTCGTGGCGAGCAGGGCGGCGGCGAGGCCGAGGAAAGCGGTGCGCTTCACGGTCTTCAGCCCTCGAAGAAGAAGACGGGCTTCAGCGGCCACTCGACGGGCTTGTTGTCCGGGTGGACCTCCATCAGGTCGGCCATGAAATCCCACCAGCGCTTCATCACCGGCTGCAGGGGCAGGGCGTCCTTGTTGTTGTCCGGCTTCAGACGCAGCACGGCGAACAGGCTCATGGTCTCTTCGTCGAGGAAGATCGAATAGTCGTAGATGCCCGCGCCGCGCAGGGCTTCGGCCAGGTCCGGCCACAGCTCGTCGTGACGGCGCTCGTACTCGGCGGCGACGCCGGCCTTCAGCTGCATGCGGAAGGCGATCGGGCGACCTTCGATCTTGCTGCTCATGGGGTGTCCTCCGGGCGTCTTTTTATGGTTGTCAGGCGATGCGGTAGATGTCGGCGGCCGTGCCGGCGAACAGGCGCTGGCGGTCGGCGTCGCTGAAATCGGCCGTGATGGCGTCGTAGGCGCTGTAGAAGGCGTCGAAGCTTCCGTGCACCTTCTCGACCGGGAAGTTGCTGGCGAACATGCTGCGTTCCGCGCCGAAGGCCTCGATCACGTAGAGGACGAACGGGCGCAGGCTTTCCACCGTCCAGGCGCGGTCGACCATGGCCAGGCCCGAGATCTTGCACGAGACGTTGGGGCGCTTGGCGAGGTCCGCGAGGCCGGCGCGCCAGAGGGCGAGACCCGCCTCGTCGCGGTCGGTCGGCATGCCGGCGTGATTGACGATCAACGGGATGTCGGGATGGGCGTCGGCCAGCGCGGCGGCGGTCGCCATCTGCGAGGGATAGAGCTGCAGGTCGAACGACAGGCCGTGGTCGGCGAGCAGGGCGAAACCCCGGCGCCACTGGTCGTTCAGCAGCAGGTCGGACGGACCGTAGGTCTTGGCCGGGTCCTCGTGGAAATTGACGATCTGGCGGATCCCGCGAACGCGCGGGCGCTCGGCGTGGGCTTCCAGCAGCAGCTCGACGTTGGGATCGTCCAGGTTGGCCCCGGCGACGATGGCCCCGATGGGCGCGCCGGCGTCGGCCAGGCCTTCCAGCCAGTCGGTTTCGGAGAGCTGCTTGTCGGTCGGCAGGCCGCACTCGACGTGGACCAGGCTCTGGACGCGCCAGGGCAGGGCGTCGGCGGCGTAGTCGGCGGGCAGGTAGTCCTTCCCTGCGATCAGGCTCATGTCGCCGGCCGGATTGTTGGGCAGCGGGTCGTCCTGCAGCCACGAATAGTAGTGCTTGTCGAGGTCCCACAGGTGCATGTGGGCGTCGATGATCGGACCCGCGTACGCCATGGTTCCTCCCTTTGAACCCGCCCGCCCCGAAGGGCGGGCGAGCCCGGATACAAAAGCTTAGAAGGTGGTCCGGCCGCCGGACGTGTCGAAGGTGGCGGCGGTGGTGAAGCTGCACTCTTCGCTGGCCATGAAGCAGACCATGGCGGCGCTTTCCTCGACTTCGCCGAGACGGCCCATCGGGATCTTGCTGCGCATGTACTCGACCTGGCTGGCCGGCAGCTGCTCGAGGATCGGGCTTTCGAAGGTGGCGGGGGTCAGGGCGTTGGCGATCACGCCCTTGCCGGCCAGTTCCTTGCCCAGCGACTTGGTCAGGCCGATCACGCCGGCCTTCGACGCCGAATAGGCGCTGGCGTTCGGGTTGCCTTCCTTGCCGGCCACCGAGGCGACGTTGACGATGCGGCCGTAGCCGGCCGCCAGCATGTGCGGCACCACCGAACGGCAGCAGTAGAAGAGGCCGTTCAGGTTGATATCGATGACGCGCTTCCAGCTGTCGAGCGGGAACTCGTGCACCGGCACGGTGGCGCCGGTGATGCCGGCCGAATTGACCAGCACGTCGATCTTGCCCAAGGCCTCCAGGCTGGCGGCCGTGGCGGCCGCGACCTGGGCTTCGTCGGAGACGTCCAGCGCGTAGGTGAAGGTGGCGCCGATCTCTTCGGCGGCGGCCTTCAGGGCCTCGGCGTTGACGTCCCACAGGGCGACCTTGCCGCCTTCGGCGATAAGGCGGCGGGCGGTTTCCTTGCCCAGGCCCGAGGCGCCGCCGGTGATGACGGCGGCGCGGTTTGCAAAGCGGTTGGCGTAGACGGTCACGAGACGCCTTCCTTGGTCCAGGCGATGACTTCCTGGCGCTGGCTGCCGAGCTTCTCGATGCCCAGCTCCATGACGTCGCCGGCCTTGAGGAAGATCTTTTCCGGCTTCTGGCCTTCGCCGACGCCCGGAGGGGTGCCCGTGGTCAGGATGTCGCCCGGCTCCAGGGTGACGAAGCGGCTCATGTAGGCGATCAGCTCGGCGACGCCGAAGATCATCGTCTTGCTGTTGCCGGTCTGCATGCGCTTGCCGTTGAGGTCGAGCCACATGTCGAGGTTCTGGCAGTCGCCGACCTCATCGGCGGTGACGACCCACGGACCGACCGGACCGAAGGTGTCGCAGCCCTTGCCCTTGTCCCACTGCGAGCCGAGCTCCTTCTGGAAGGCGCGCTCGGAGACGTCGTTCACCAGCACGTAGCCGGCGACGTAGTCCAGGGCTTCGGATTGCTCGACATAGCGGGCGCGCTTGCCGATCACGACGCCCAGCTCGACTTCCCAGTCGCCCTTCTCGGCGCCCTTGGGCAGCATGACCTGGTCGTTCGGGCCGTTCAGGCACGAGATCGCCTTGGTGAAGAAGATCGGCTCGGGCGGGGGCTCGAGGCCGGCTTCCTTGGCGTGGTCGGCGAAGTTCAGGCCGATGGCCAGGAACTTGCCGACATTGCCGATCGGCACGCCGTAGCGCGGCGAGCCTTCGACCACCGGCAGGGTGGCCGGGTCGATGGCGGCGATCTTGGCCAGGCCCTCGGGCGACAGCTCGGCGCCGGTGATGTCGGACACGTGGCCCGACAGGTCGCGGATCTTGCCTTCGGCGTCGAGCAGACCGGGCTTTTCGGCGCCCCGCGGGCCGTAACGCAGCAGTTTCATGATCTTCTGGCTCTAGGGGGAAATGGGGGAGGAAAGGCGCGGCTTACCGCGGATAGGGACGGTGCAGGGCGATGTCGCGGTTCAGCTCGACGCCGAAGCCGGGCGCGTCGCCGAGCTTGAGCTTGCCGTTGACCGGCACGGGCTCGCCGATCAGCTGCGGATGGAACATCGGCACGACCTCGTCGGCCTTCGGGGCCATCATCAGGAACTCGGCGAACGGGCTGTTATGGCGCGTGATGACGAAGTGGTAGCTGTACACCGACGAGCCGTGCGGGATCATCATCACGCCCTTGCTGTCGGCCAGGTTGGCGATCTTGATCAGTTCGGTGACGCCGCCGCACCAGCCCACGTCCGGCTGGATGATGTCGCAGCATTCCATCTCCAGCAGCATGCGGAAGCCCCAGCGGGTGGCTTCGTGCTCGCCGGTGGTGACCAGCATGCCCTTGGGGGCGTTCTTCTTGAGATCGCGATAGCCCCAGTAGTCGTCGGGGCTGAGGGCTTCCTCGATCCACTTCAGGCCCAGCTCGTGGGCCTTGTGGGCCAGCTTGGTGGCGTAGTTGAGGTCCAGCGACATCCAGCAGTCGAACATCAGCCAGAAGTCCTCGCCCACGCGCTCGCGCATGGTGGCCAGTTCCTGGATGTTCTTGTGCAGGCCTTCTTCGCCCTCGGCCGGGCCGTGGTGCAGGGGCATCTTGCCGCCGATGAAGCCCATCTCCTTGGCCAGGTCCGGACGCGCGCCCGTGGCGTAGAAGGTAAGTTCGTCACGGACCTTGCCGCCGAGCAGGGCGTAGACCGGCTCCTGGCGCAGCTTGCCCAGCAGGTCGTAGAGCGCCAGGTCGACGCCCGAGATGGCGTTCACGACCAGGCCCTTGCGGCCGTAGTACTGGGTGGAGAAGTACATCTGGTCCCAGATTTTCTCGACCTCGGTCGGGTCGCGGCCTTCCAGGAAGCGGGCCAGGTGCTTTTCGACGATGAAGGCGGCCGGCTCGCCGCCGGTGGTCACCGCGAAGCCGATCGTGCCATCGACGGCCTCGATCTCGACGACCAGCGTGCCCAGCACGTTGATGCCGAAGCTCTGGCGGCTCTGGCGGTATTCCGGATAGCGCGACATCGGGGTGGCGATGTGATCGTCGATCCAGTGGCCTTCGCCCTGGTCGTGATAATCAGCGCCGCCGCCGCGGACCACGAAGGCCCGGACATGCTTGATCAAGGGAAGCGGCATCTTAGTGCTCCAACAACGCCCGGTCGCTCGACCGGATCAACCCCAAACCGGGGGAGGGCGCGCCAGCGGGGCCGCCGAACGGCGCGAACACATGTTCGCGCTACCTCCCCAGAACATCGTATGACACGCTCGCCGCGGTAGATCCGTGACCCGAAGAGTCGCGAAGCGAGCCCTTGTCTTGCGTTCCATATTATGAGAGGTAGTGCTACAAAATGAAACCCAGCACGTCAAGGGGAGCGGAACCAGTGGCTGACGACGAAGGCGCGGCGACCAAGAGCCCAAGCGGTAGCCAGACGCTGTTTCGCGGCCTGGACGTGCTCGACGTGGTGGCCGATGCGGGCGCCATCGGCCTGCCGGCCCTGGCCGCGCGACTCGGCCTGACCCGCAGCACCACCCACCGACTGGCCACGGCGTTGGTCGAACGGCGTATGCTCACCCAAACGCCGCGCGAAGGCTATAGCCTTGGCTCCAAGCTGCTCGAGCTGGGCTATCTGGCCAGCCAGCAGATGGACCTGCCGCGCGTGGCGCGCCCGCACCTGGAAAAGCTGTGGGAAGAGCTGGAAGACACCGTCCACCTGGGCGTGCTCGACGACGACCGCGCTCTTTATCTGGACAAGCTGACCGGCCGCCGCCGCATCAACATCTCCTCGCGCGTGGGCGATCGCCAGCCGATCCGCTCGACCGGCCTGGGCAAGGCCCTGGTGCTGGACGACGAGGAAGCCCGCTGGCGCGCGCTCTATCGCAAGGAAGGCCCGGCCGCCGCCGGCGCGCCCAACGAAGAGCAGTGGATCGCGTGGATGCGCGACTACTCCCAGCGCGGGGTCGCCTTCGACCTTGAAGAGAATGAAGACCGCATCCGCTGCGTGGCCGCGCCCGTGCGCGGGGCGGGCGGTCAGATCGTCGCCGCGATCAGCGTCTCGGGCGCTGCTCAGTACATGGACGACGAACGGATGACCGGCCTGGTGGACGACGTCCGCCTGGCCGCCGACGCGATCAGCCGCGATTTGGGCTGGAACGGTAAGCGGGGTTCGGGCGCCAAGACCTGACGCCTCCCGCGCGTATGTATGACGGAGGAACTATGCTTCTGAAGGACAAGGTGGTGCTGGTGACCGGCGCCTCGGGCGGCATCGGCAAGGCGGCCGCCATCGGCGCCGCGCGTCATGGCGCCGACGTGGCGATCAACTACCACTCCGACGAGGCCGGCGCGGCCGACGCCGTGGCGCAGATCGAGGCCCTGGGCCGTCGCGCCATCGCCGTGAAGGGCGACGTAGCCGAGGTCGCGACCGCCAAGGCCTTCGTCGACGCCGCCGTCGCGGCCTTCGGCAAGGTCGACGTCTTCGTCAACAACGCCGGCATCTGCCCGTTCCACGCCTTCCTCGACATGCCGCCCGAGGTTCTCGAGCGGACCATGAAGGTCAATCTGCACGGCGCCTATTACATGGTGCAGGCGGCGGCCAACCAGATGGTCAAGCAGGGCCATGGCGGTTCGATCATCGCCGTTTCCTCGATCAGCGCCCTGGTCGGCGGCGGCATGCAGACGCACTACACCCCGACCAAGGCCGGCGTGCACAGCCTGATGCAGTCGACCGCCATCGCGCTCGGCAAGTATGGCATCCGCTGCAATTCGGTGCTGCCGGGCACCATCGAGACCGCGATCAACAAGGAAGACCTCGCTGACGTCGCCAAGCGCGAATACATGAGCGGCCGCATCCCGCTGGGCCGCTTGGGCGAGCCCGACGACCTGGCCGGCCCGATCGTGTTCCTGGCCTCGGACCTGGCCAACTATGTCACCGGCGCGGCCCTGCTGGTGGACGGCGGCGCGTTCGTGAACCTGCAGTAGTCCCGTGATCATCTCGTCGACCACCGACTTCCGCGAGGCGGCGCGGCGCAAGCTGCCGCGCTTCCTCTTCGACTACATCGACGGCGGCGCCTATGCCGAGCGGACCCTGGCCCGCAACGTCTCCGATCTCGCCGACCTGGCCCTGCGCCAGCGGGTGCTCAAGGACGTGTCCAGGGTCTCGACGGCGACCAGCCTGTTCGGCGTGGAGCAGTCCATGCCGGTGGTGCTGGCCCCGGTCGGCCTGACGGGCATGTACGCCCGTCGGGGCGAATGCCAGGCGGTGCGCGCGGCTTCG
The DNA here is from genome assembly GCF_057586355.1 of Caulobacter sp. SRI_008. NCBI lineage: Bacteria > Pseudomonadati > Pseudomonadota > Alphaproteobacteria > Caulobacterales > Caulobacteraceae > Caulobacter > Caulobacter sp. SRI_008. The sequence goes on along the minus strand of NZ_JBYCZS010000003.1, from coordinate 111,828 downwards.
GCCAAGGGCGTGCCGCTGTGCCTGTCGACGGTGTCGGTGTGCGACGTGGATGAAGTGGCGGCGGCTTCCAGCCGGCCGCTGTGGTTCCAGCTCTATGTGCTGCGCGATCGCGCCTTCATGCGCGACCTGCTGGCGCGGGCGGCGGCGGCGGGGGCGACGACGCTCGTCTTCACCGTCGACATGCCCGTGCCGGGGGCCCGCTATCGCGACGCTCACTCGGGCATGAGCGGTCCGAACGCCTCGGTGCGCCGGATGCTGCAGGCCGTGGGCCGGCCGCAATGGGCGTGGGACGTCGGCCTGATGGGTCGTCCCCACACCCTGGGCAACGTGGCCCCGGTGCTGAAGGGCAATACGGGCCTGGAGGACTTCATGGGCTGGCTGGGGGCGAACTTCGACCCCTCGATCCAGTGGAAGGATCTGGAATGGATCCGTGAGTCCTGGAAGGGGCCGCTGATCATCAAGGGCGTGCTCGACCCCGAGGACGCCAAGGCCGCCGCCGACATCGGCGCCGACGGGGTGGTGGTGTCCAACCACGGCGGTCGCCAGCTGGACGGGGTGCTGTCCTCGACCAAGGCCCTGCCGGCCATCGCCGAGGCGGTGGGCGACAAGCTGACGGTCCTGGCCGACGGCGGGGTGCGTTCGGGCCTCGACGTGGTGCGGATGCTGGCCCTGGGCGCCAAGGGCGTCCTCTTGGGCCGGGCCGCCGTTTATGCCCTGGCCGCCAACGGGCAGGCGGGGGTGACCCAGCTGCTCGACCTGATGGAGAAGGAGATGCGGGTGGCCATGGCGCTGACCGGCGTCAATTCCGTCTCCGAGATCGATCGTTCCATCCTGGCGGAGACCCGCTGATGAAAACCGCCGCCGCCCTCGCCATCGCTCTCGTGCTGGGGGCGGCGCCCGCCGCCCTGGCCGATCCGAACCGCATCGTTATCGCCAGCGACTCCACCGCCGCCGACTACAGCGCCCGCAGCTTCCCGCAGATGGGCTGGGGCATGGTGCTGAAGTGCTCGCTGAAGCCGGAGGCGGAGATCGTCAACCTGGCTCGCGGCGGCCGCTCGACCAAGACCTTCCAGGAGGAGGGGCTGTGGGCGGTGCTGATGGCGCAGCTGAAGAAGGACGACACCGTCCTGATCCAGTTCGGCCACAACGACGCCGACACCAAGAAGATCGTCCGCTTCACCGATCCCAACGGGGCCTATGCCGACAACCTGCGCCGGTTCGTGGCCGACGTGCGGACGGCGGGCGGCAAGCCGGTGCTGATCACCCCGATCGCCAAGCTGATCTTCAAGGACGGCCAGATCCAGGACACCCACGGTCCCTATTCGGCGACCGTGCGGCGGGTGGCGGCCGAGACGAAGACGCCGCTGATCGATCTCGACAAGGAAAGCCAGGCGGCCCTGCAGAAGATGGGCGAGGCCGAGGGCGCCAAGCGCTTCATGATCTATTCGGCGGCCGACAAGATCGCCAGCCACCCCGAAGGCGTCAACGACACCACCCACCCCAACGAGCTGGGCGCGCGCATGGCGGCCGGCATCGTGGCCAAGGGGCTGCGGGGGGCGAAGGTTCCGGTCTCCAAGCTGGTGCTGCCTGGCGTGGCCGACGCCTCGGCGCGCGGCGAGCCCAGCTGCGCTGGGCGGCCTTAGGGACCGTCTCCACCCGTAAAATCCCCGCGAAAGCGGGGACCCAGGCGTTTTATCGTTGAGCGCCGCGGGTTTCAGAAAAAGCCTAGGCCCCCGCTTTCGCGGGGGTTTTACGGAAAAGGGGAGAGCCGGGAGCCTTCCAGGCAAAAAGAAAGGAGCGCTGGCCAGGCCGGCGCTCCTGCGACCTCAGGGGGAACGAGGTCAGGCAGAACGGGGAAGGATCGAACTCGATCCAACGATCAATTCTCACAATATGGACAATTGATCGATATATTGAGAATATCACTGAAGTGGCGGACGTCAACCGCCGTTGCGTGGGGAAACGCCGTGAAACGACTTCTTCTGTCCGCCGCCCTGGTTCTGGCCCTGGCCCCGAGCGCGCCGCTGCTGGCCGCGCCCAAAGCCCGTCCCGCCGCCGCCGTCGCGACCGCGCCGGCCTGGCGCAGCGCCTGGGGCAATGCGCCGATCGCGCCGCAGGCCGTGGCCCGTCCGGGCGAGGCCAGGGCCTTCACCGACGTCACGGTGCGCCAGGTCATGCGGCTGAACGCCGGCGGCGAGGCGCTGCGGCTGCGGCTTTCGAACGAACTCAATGAGCGCCCGCTGGCGGTGGGGGCGATCACGGTCGCCCCGGCCGACGCCGACGGCAAGATCCTGGGCGCGCCGGTCGCGGTGACCGTGGGCGGCAAGTCCGAGTTCACGATCGCGCCGGGCGCGCCGCTGCTGACCGATCCGGTCGCCCTGCCGGTCAAGGCCATGGACCGGGTGTCGGTGGCGATCTTCTATGTCGGGACCCAGGCTCCGGCCGGTCACCGCGTGCGGCTGTTCGTGGCCCCGCCCGGCAACCACGTCGCCAAGAGCCAGATCCCCGGCGAGGAGACCCTGCGCGGTCCGGGCCTGGTCAGCGGCGTCGAGGTGCGCGGCGCGGGCGAGGCGCAGGTGCTGGTGGCGATCGGCGACTCGATCACCGAAGGCTCCGGCTCGACCGCCAACGCCGACAAGGGCTATCCCGAGCAGCTGGCCCAGCGGCTGGCCGCGCGCGGCGAGGGCTGGAGCGTGGTCAACATGGGCGTCGGCGGCGGGCGGCTGCTGCGCGAGGTGTCGGGACCCAGCGCCCTGTCGCGCTTCGACCGCGACGTGCTGAGCGTGGCGGGCCTGAAGGCGGTGTTCCTGCTGGAAGGCATCAACGACATCGGCCGTCCGGCCCAGCCGGGCTTCGCCGCCGATGCGGTCAGCCCTGAGGACCTGATCGCCGGTTATCGCCAGCTGATCGCCCGGGCCCACGCGCGCGGCGTGAAGATCTATGGCGGCGTCATCCCGCCGTTCGAGGGCGCGGCCTATTACCACGAGAAGGGCGAGGCCACGCGCCAGGCGGTCAACGCCTGGATCCGCACCAGCGGCGAGTTCGACGGAATCGTCGACTTCGACGCGGTGCTGCGCGATCCGGAGAGGCCCAGCCAGCTGCGCGTCGAGACCCACGGCGGCGACCACCTGCACCCCAACGACGCAGGCTACGCCCTGATGGCCGAAGCAATCGACAAGGCGCTGTTCTCGGCGAAGTAGAAGTCGGGCGTCGGCTTGTCGCGATGGTGGAAAGCGGGCTACCTCCCCGCAGTATTCGTGTGAGGGGGCTTTTTCCGATGAAGACCATCAAGTCGCTGCTGGCCGGCGTGTTCATCCTGGCGGCGCCGACCCTGGCCCATGCGGCCGACGGCGACTCGAAGAAGTCGACGGCGGTGTTTATCGCCCTGTTCGCGGTGTTCTGCGGCGTGGGGACGATTTTCCTGGCCGTGGCCGCGAACGCCAAAAAGAAGAAGTAGACAGGGCTCTCTATTCAAATGCCTTCCTGGGCCTTGTGCCCGGGATCCATCGTTCCGCCGCTCAGGTCTTTGCAGGATGGCCTGGGTCTGGGCGGCCGCCGGCATGGACCCTCGCCACAGGGGCGAGGGAGGCGATCCTTTTGGGGACGAGGTCTCGTGGAGCCCCGAACCGTCCAGACTCCAAGGCGTGATTGCACCTGTCGCAATCCCCGGTAAGGTCGCCTCCAAACGACTGTTTGGGGTGATGTATGGCGATGCAGGGTTTTGGGCGGCGTTTCGGGTTGGCGACGGCCCTGGCCTTCTCTCTGGCGATGGGGGGGGCGATGGGCGCATCGCCCGTCCTGGCCGCCCCGAAGCCGGTCCTGCCGGCCGCCGCGCCCGAGAGCGTCGGGGTCTCGTCCGAGCGGCTGCAGAAGCTGGACGCCTTCATGAAGAACCTCGTCGCCACCGGCCACCTGCCGGGCGCGACGACGATGCTGCTGCGACACGGCAAGGTGGTCAGCTTCGAGACCTACGGCGCTCAGGGCTTTGGCGGCCCGCCGATGACCAAGGACACGATCTTCCGCATCTACTCCCAGACCAAGCCGGTCACGGGCGTGGCGATGATGATCCTGTTCGAGGAGGGCAAATGGCGTCTCGACGACCCGGTGACCAAGTACATCCCGGAGTTCGCCAATCTGCGCGTCTACAAGGGCGTGAACCCAGACGGCTCGTTCATCACCGATCCGTCCGATCGGCCGCCGAGCATGCGCGAGATCATGAACCACACGGCCGGCTTCGCCTATGGCCTCAACCCCGACAACCCCGTCGACAAGGCCTATGTCTCGACCGGCGTGCTGAGCTCCAAGAGCGGCCAGGAGTTCGTCGAGAAGGTCGCCAAGCTGCCGCTGGTGGGACCGCCCGGCAAGCAGTGGAAGTACAGCGTCGGCGTCGACATCCAGGGCTTCATCGTCGAGAAGCTGTCGGGCCAGAGCCTGCCGGACTTCATGCAGAGCCGCATCTTTACGCCGCTGAAGATGAAGGACACCGGCTTCTCGCTGCCGGCCGACAAGGCCTCGCGCCTGGCCAGCCTCTACATGTGGAACGGCAAGGAGAAGAAGATCGTCCCGGCCGAAGGCTTCATGGTGCTGGACATCACCAAGCCGCCGGTCGTGGCCTCGGGCGGCGGGGGCCTCGTCTCGACCAGCACCGACTACGCCCGCTTCGCCCAGATGCTGCTGAATGGCGGCGAACTGGACGGCGTGCGGATCCTGTCGCCGGCCACCGTCAAGCTGATGGCGTCCGATCACCTGGACGACGTGATCCTCGACGACCCCGAAGCTCCGTTCTCGAAGGCGACCGGCAAGGGCTTCGGCCTGGACTTCATGGTCATCACCGACCCGGCCCGGGCCGGGACGCTGGCGGGGAAGGGGACCTACAGCTGGGGCGGCGCGGCCGGCACCTGGTTCTGGATCGACCCGACCAACGACGTGATCTTCCTGGGCATGATCCACGTGCTGGGCAAGGACGGCGATCCGGCCCTGCGCAACATCGACGAACGCACGGCGACCCTGGTCTACCAGGCGCTCACCAACCCTGAAAAATAAGCCCGGAAGAACGGGCGCGGAGGAAACGCTAATGCTGGAAATGTTCTCCCTCGAGGGCCGGGTGGCGCTCGTCACCGGCGGGTCGCGCGGCATCGGCCGGATGATCGCCGAGGGTTTCCTGCGCTATGGCGCGGCGAGGGTCTACATCACCGCCCGCAAGGCCGGGGCCTGCGACGCGGCGGCCGAGGAGCTGTCGGAATTCGGCGAGTGCGTGTCGCTGCCGGGCGACATCTCGACCCTGGAAGGCGTGCAGGGCCTGGCGGCGCGGATCACCGAGCGGGAGACGAAGCTCGACATCCTGGTCAACAACGCCGGCGCGGCCTGGGGCGCGGCCTTCGACGAGTTCCCTGAAGCCGGCTGGGACAAGACCGTCGACCTCAACATGAAGACCCCGTTCTTCCTCACCCAGGCCCTGATCGGTCCGCTGCGCGAGGCGGCCAAGGCCCGCGTGGCCAAGGTGATCAACGTCGCCTCGATCGACGGCCTGTCGGTGACCAAGGAGGAGACCTATCCCTACGGCGCCAGCAAGGCGGGTTTGATCCACATGACCAAGCGCATGGCCCTGCGGCTGGCGGCCGACAACATCGCCGTCTCGGCCATCGCGCCGGGCGCCTTTCCCAGCGACATGAACCGCGTCGCCCGGGACCACGCCGACGCCGTGGCCAAGCACATTCCCGCCGGCCGCATCGGCGAGCCCGAGGACATGGCCGGGGCTGCGATCTACCTGGCCTCACGGGCGGGGGACTATGTGATGGGGTCTACGATCACCGTCGATGGCGGGGTGGCCTGGTCGCGCTAGGCGACGCCAAGTTTGCCGCGTTCACCGTCCTCGGCCTCCGGGGCTTCCAGACCGAGGGCTTCGGCCATGTCTTCGACCTCGATGAATGGCCGGATCTCGAGCACGGTTCGGCCTGGGCCGAGGCGGGGACTGCGGCGGGCCCAGGCGACGGCCTCATCCATGTTCTCGACCTCCCAGATCGAGAAGCCGGCGACGAGGTCCTGGGGCGGGCCGAACGGGCCTTCAGCGACGGTGTGACCCGGGCCGTCGAAGACGATCCGCCTGGCCTGGGCCGAGTTCTTGAGGCCTGCGCCGGCCACCAGGACGCCCGCCCTAACCAGATCCTCGGTGAATCGCTCCATCGCCTCGAACGCCTCGAGGGGGGGCGGGGCGCCCTTTTCGCTGTCCTCGGTCGCCTTAGCGAAAACCATGACACGCATCTCTCGTCTCCTTGGCCGAGGCGCAACGGGCCTCGCACAGGAACGACGAACGGACCCGCCGATGACCGACACTCGTCCACTGTTTTTGCATCAAGCGTGTCGATGAGCGGCCTCAGCCGCCCAAGTACTCGAACTCGACGAGATAGACGGTCTCGCCGGCGCCGTGCTTGGCCACCTTCAGCAGGTCTACCACGCCCAGGAAGCCCGAACGCCGCGCTAGGTCCGGCGTGATGTCGGACAGACTGATCTCGCGAAGGGCGGTGACTTGGATCGCGCCGGGGCCCAACGGGTAGCGGCCGCCGACCTTGACGCGCGGTTTTTGCCAGATGCGGACGCTGCAGGTGACCTCGCCGCGCATGACGGGGTCGCGCAGCCGCTTGGTGAACATCATCCGGGCGGACCGGCCTTAGGGCTTCCCCGCCGCCGGCAGTTCGGTCAGCGGTACGGCGTCGGAGAGTTCGACCTCGCGCACGGCTGGGGCCGGGGCGGCCTTGGGCGGGCGGGCGCCGCGTTCGCGGGCCGACATCAGCGACCAGCCGCCGGGCTTGAGGATCTCCAGCGGCGAGAACTTGGCCTTGTAGGCCATCTTCTCCGAGCCCGGCACCCAGTAGCCCAGATAGACGTAGGGCAGGCCGGTCAGGCGGGCCTGGACGATGTGGTCGAGGATGATGAAGGAGCCCAGGCTCCGGCGGACCTCGGTCGGATCGTAGAAGCTGTAGACCAGCGACAGGCCGTCGGCGAGCACGTCGACCAGCACGCAGGCGACCAGCTCGCCCGGACCGCGATCGACCGACGGGCGGCGATATTCGATCAGGTGGGTGCGGACAGCGGTGTCCTCGACCATGGCGACGTAGTCGGGCCAGGTCATCTCGGCCATGCCGCCGTCGGCGTGACGGGCGGTGAGGTAGCGGCGCAGCAGCTCGAACTGCTCCAGCGTGGCCTCGGCCTCGACCAGGTGGCGAACGAGGTCGCCGTTGCGGCTCAGGGCGCGACGCTCCGAGCGCGAGAATTCGTAGTCGACCGCGGGCGCGCGCGCCGACTGGCAGGCGCGGCAGGTCTCGCAGGCGGGCCGGTAGGCGATGTTCTGGGAGCGGCGGAAGCCGACCTGGGTGAGGCCGTCATTGACGCCGGGGCCGTCGGACAGGGGCAGGTGCGTGAAGACCTTCCGCTCCTGGCGGCCGGCCAGGTACGGGCATGGGGTCGGCGCCGTCAGGAAGAACCGAAGCTGTCGCGTCGGAAAATGCTGCGTCACGTCGTCCTTGTCCCCTTCCTCCGGCCAGGCCCCCGCCTATGCCTCAAGGGTGATTAGGCGGCATGCCGAGCCGTTGTGCAAGCAGGACAAACGCGTGACGCGTCATACGGTCACAGGTTGTCGGGCAGGACGGGCTTTTCGCGCAACAGGACGATGGAGATCCGGCGGTTGCCGGCCAGGGTGGGATCGTCGGCGTAGAGAGGCTCGGAATTGGCCTTGCCGGAGACCTGGTAGATGCGGTCGTCGTCGACGCCGGCCCCACGCAGGATCTGGCGCGAGGAGTCGGCGCGCTGGGCCGACAGGGACCAGTCGCTGTCGGCCTTGCGGCCGCGGGCGTCGGCGCTGGTGTGGCCCGAGACAGTGATGCGGTTGGGCAGCTGGTTGATGACCTTGGCCACGGCGCGCAGCAGCAGGCGGGCCCGGTCGTTGGGCTCCTTGCTGTTTTCCTTGAACATCGAGCGGCCTTCCTGGTCGATCAGCTGGATGCGCAGGCCTTCCGGGGTCTGGTCGATCATGATCTGCTTCGACAGTTCGGCCAGTTCGGGCATGTCCTGCAGCGACTGGCGCAGCGACTGGGCGGCCGAGGCGAAGCTGTCCTGCTCCTTCTTGGCCAGGGCGTCGCGCAGGGCTTGTTCGCTGGCCGAGTCGAGGCTGGCGGTGGTCGAGGACTGGCCGTCCTGGTTGGTCTGGTCGGGAGCCTCGGGGGCCATCTGCTGGACGACCGACATCTTGCCGTCGGCCTTGGCGCCGTCGTCGCCGAGCGAGGTGCCGCCGAGAATGCCGCCCGAGCCGCTGGTGCTGGACGAGATCGAGGCGGGGGCGAAGTAGTCGGCGATGCCCTGCTTCTGCTCGGGGCTCGTGGTGTTGAGCAGCCACATCAGCAGGAAGAAGGCCATCATCGCCGTCACGAAGTCGGCATAGGCGACCTTCCAGGCGCCGCCATGGTGACCATGACCGCCGCCCTTCTTGATCTTCTTGATGATGATCGGCGCTTCGCCGGTCGACGCCATCGTGCTTAAGCCTGCTTAACCCTGTCGGGGCAACCTGAAGGCAGGACGTTAAAATGGCGTTGCGATCGCAGGCCCGAGGGGCCAGAGACGGGGCCGAAACCGCAGGGTGCGGCAAGGAGTCTCGCGCATGAAGACGGCGTTCATCGGCCTGGGAGTGATGGGCTTTCCGATGGCGGGCCACCTGCAGGCCGCCGGCCACGACGTGACCGTCTATAACCGCACCGCGCAGAAGGCCGCCCGCTGGGTGGAAAAGCACGGCGGCAACAGCGATCCGACCATCGCCGGCGCGTCGAAGGGCGCTCAACTGGTGGCCCTGTGCGTTGGCAATGACGACGATGTCCGCGCGGTGGTGGCCGAGATCCTGCCGGCGCTGGAAGCCGGCGCGATCATCGTCGACCACACCACCACCTCGGCCAAGGTCGCCCGTGAGATGGCGGAGCTTTGCGCCGCCAAGGGCGTGGGCTTCCTCGACGCGCCGGTCTCCGGCGGCCAGGCGGGGGCCGAGAACGGCCAGCTGACGATCATGGTCGGCGGCGACGAGGGATCTTACGCGGCGGCCGAGCCGGTGCTCAACGTCTACGCCAAGGCCATGCGCCGCATGGGGCCGTCGGGCGCGGGCCAGCTGACCAAGATGTGCAACCAGATCGCCATCGCCGGCGTGGTCCAGGGCGTGGCCGAGGCCCTGCACTTCGCCAAGCGCGCGGGCCTGCCGACCGACGACGTGCTGGCGGCGATCTCCAAGGGCGCGGCCCAGTCCTGGCAGATGGAGAACCGCTGGGGGACGATGTCGCGCGGCGAGTTCGAGTTCGGCTTCGCGGTCGACTGGATGCGCAAGGACCTGGGCATCGCCCTGGACGAGGCGGCCAGCAACGGCGCGACGCTGGACATGACCCGGATGATCGACGGCTTCTACGGCGAGGTGCAGGAGCTGGGCGGGAACCGCTGGGACACCTCCAGCCTCGTGGCCCGGCTGGAGAAGAAGTAGTCGACGAGGGGCGGGGGCCATGAGCGACGCGAACGCAAATCTCACAGGGGTCTGGCAGGGGCTCTATTCCTTCGCCGTCGCCATGGCGCCCGTAGCGTTCACCGCCACCCTGCTGGAGAGCGGCGCGTGGGTCAGCGGCTCGGTGCACGAGGTGGCCTACGACGACACCGGCGCGGTCGAGGTGTTCGCGACGCTGCTGGGAACGCGCGAGGGGGCTTCAGTAAGCTTCACCAAGACCTATGACGGCTCGGCCGGCTGGAGCCATGACGTGTTCTACGCCGGAACCGTTAGCGACGACGGAACCGAGATCGAGGGGACCTGGAACATTCCCGGCGTCTGGTCGGGCAAGTTCCTGATGATCCGCTCGCAGGGGCCGCGCGAGGCGCAGCTGCGGCAAGCCTTCGAAGATATTCGCGCCTGAAGACCTGATGAGGACCCGCATGATCCGCAAGTTCGCCGCCGGCCTGGCCCTTTGCGCGGGCCTCCTGTCCGCTTCCGCCTTCGCCGCTCCGGCCGTCGCGCCTAAAGACGGCGAGTTCGTCGTGAAGGACTTCAAGTTCCGGTCGGGCGAGACCCTGCCGGAGCTGCGGCTGCACTACACGACGCTGGGCGAGCCCAGGAGGGACGCCCAAGGGCGGGTGACCAATGCGGTGATGGTGCTGCACGGCACGGGCGGGTCTGGAAAGCAGTTCCTGTCGCCGCAGTTCGCCGACGAACTGCTGGTCCCCGGCGGCCTGCTGGATCCGGCGCAGTGGTACGTGATCCTGCCCGACGGCATCGGCCACGGGAAATCGTCCAAGCCCTCGGACGGGCTGCGCGCGAAGTTTCCGCACTATGACTATGACGACATGGTGCAGGCCCAGCACCGGCTGCTGGTCGAGGGATTGAAGGTCGATCGCCTGCGGCTGCTGATGGGCACGTCGATGGGCTGCATGCACGCCTTCGTCTGGGGCGAGGCGTATCCGGGCTTCGCGGCGAAGCTGGCGCCGTTCGCCTGCCAGCCCGTGGCCATCGCCGGCCGCAACCGCATGTGGCGCAAGATGACCATGGACGCCATCAAGGCCGATCCGGCCTGGAACGGCGGCGACTATGTGGAGCAGCCAAAGCAGGGCCTGCGGACGGCGACCGATTTCCTGATCATCGCCGGCGCCTCGGCCCTGCCGATGCAGCTGGCCCTGCCGACCCGCGAGGCGACCGACAAGGCCCTGGAGGCCGACTTCAACCGCCGCATCGCGGGGCTCGACGCCAACGACCTGCTCTACCAGGTGGATGCGTCGCGCAACTACGACCCGTCGGCGGAACTGGAGAAGATCGAGGTGCCGGTGCTGTGGATCAACTCGGCCGACGACTTCATCAACCCGCCGGAACTGGGGATCGCCGAGCGCGAGGTGAAGCGGCTGAAGCGCGGGGAGTTCCTGCTGCTGCCGGCCAGCGAGAAGACCAAGGGGCATGGCAGCCACACCTGGGCGGTGCTGTGGAAGGACCGGCTGGCGGCGTTTCTCGCCAAGTGATCCTTCTCCCCTTGCGGGAGAAGGTGGCGGCCGAAGGCCGACGGATGAGGGGTCTCTCAAACACGGGACGTCTCACCCGGCGTCGCCGCCACGCGCAGCTTTGATTTCTGAGAGACCCCTCACCCGACCCGCAAGGGGAGAGGGGCTAGCTGACCAGCGCCAGCCAGGCTTCTTCGTTCAGGATCTGCAATCCCCGTTCGCGGGCCGTGCGCAGCTTAGCGCCCGCGCCGGGGCCGGCGACGACGAGGTCGGTGGCCTTGGTCACGGAAAGCACGACCCGCGCGCCCATGGCGGCGGCCAGGTCCTGGGCGTCGGGGCGGCTCATGGTGTCGAGCTGTCCGGTGAACACCACCGTGCGGCCGGCCAGCCGGCGCTCGGCGCCGGGCGGCAGGATGGGGCGGGGCGGCGGCGGAGCCTTCCTGGGGAGATGGCGGCTCTGCGAGGGGGCATAGCCGCCCTGGTCCAGCCGTCCCAGCGTCAGGCCGATGCGGCCGGGCAGGTCGTGGACGGCGCCCGCGCCGGTCTCGGTCGCGGCGGCCAGGGCCACAGCGCCGCAGGCATAGGCGTCGCCGGCCGCGTCGTGGTGCTTGAAGTCGATCCCGAGATGGCGGCCGACCACGTTCAGCTTGTGCGACACGAGGTCGGGCCAGACGCTGCGGGCGACCTGCACGGTGCACATGTAGTCGAAGGCCGGCAGGGCCACGCCGTAGTGCTCGCAGGTGCGGCGGATGACGCTGATGTCGAAGGCGGCGTTGTGGGCCAGCACCAGGGCGCCGTCGAGATCCTCGCGCAGTCGGTCGAGCACGGCGGGGAACTCGTCGGCGTCGCGCACATGGTTCGGGCCGATGCCGTGGAAGGCGATGTTGAACGGCGCGAACCGCATGTCCCACGGCCGGATGTAGTGGTGATCGACGCGGGCGACCGCGCCGTCCTCGATCCAGGCCAGGCCGATCGAGCACGGGCTCGACCGGGTCTCGTTGGCCGTCTCGAAGTCGATGGCGACGACTTTCATCAGCCGGCGACCAGGGCCAGCCACTCGTCCTCGGTCATCACCTGGATGCCGAGGTCCTGGGCGGTCTTGAGCTTGGAGCCCGCGCCGGGGCCGGCCACGACCAGGTGGGTCTTCTTGGAGACTGACGAGGCGACCTTGGCGCCCAGGGCCTCGGCCTGGGCCTTGGCCTCGTCGCGGGTCATCTTCTCCAGCGAGCCGGTGAAGACCACGGTCTTGCCGGCCACGGCGGTGTCGGTCTTGGGCTTGGCCACGGCCTGGACGTCGAGCTGGGCCAGCAGGTTCTCGACCTTCTGGCGGTTGTGCTCCTCGGCGAAGAAGCGGGCCAGGGACTGGGCGGCGACCGGGCCGACGCCGTCGACGGCGGCCAGGTGCAGATAGTCCTCGCCCGGCGCGCCCTTGGCGGCCTCGGCCAGGCCTTCGGCGAAGGCGTCCCAGGTTCCGTAGCGCTGGGCAAGGGCTGCGCGGGCCGGCTTGGTCAGCTTGGGGACCACCTGGCCGATCTTCAGCTCCAGGTCTTCCGACTGCGGCCAGGGATCGGCGGGCACGCCGGCCCGGCCGGCCTCGACCAGCAGGTCCAGCGCCTTGGGGCCGACGCCGGCGGCGGTCGACAGCTCCAGATAGGTCGCGCCCGGCAGGCCCTTGGCGGCGGCTTCGGAGGCGGCCTGCAGGTCGGCGAACTGGTCGAAGTGGCGGGCCAGGACGGTCGAGGTGGTCTCGCCGATGTCGCGGGCGCCCAGTCCGTAGATCATCCGGTCGAGGCCGATGGTGCGGCGGGCATCGATGCCGGCGATCAGATTTTTGACGGACGTCTCGCCGTAGCCGTCGCGCTCACGCAGGGCTGCCAGCTTCTCCTCGTCGCGGGCGAGGCGGAAGATGTCGGCCGGCTCGTTGATCCAGCCTTCCTCGAAGAAGGCCTGGAGCTGCTTTTCGCCCAGGCCCTCGATGTCGAAGGCGCGGCGGGAGACGAAGTGGCGCAGGTGCTCGACGCGCTGGAACGGGCAGGCGAATTCGCCGGTGCAGCGGCGGACGACGGACTCCACGCCGTTGGCGTTGATCTCCTGGGTCAGGGCCGTCTTCAGCGGGCATTCGCAGACGTGCGGGAACTCGTAAGGCGCCGCGCCTTCCGGACGGGCGGAGACGTCGACCTCGACGATCTGCGGGATCACGTCGCCGGCCCGTTGCAGCACGACGGTGTCGCCGATGCGGACGTCGAGGCGGGCGATCTCGTCGGCGTTGTGCAGGGTGGCGTTGGTCACCGAGACGCCGCCGACGGTGACGGGCTTCAGCCGCGCGACCGGGGTGTGGGCGCCGGTGCGGCCGACCTGGATGTCGATGGCTTCCAGGATGGTTCTGGCGCGCTGGGCGGGGAACTTGCGGGCGATGGCCCAGCGGGGCGAGCGCGAGACGAAGCCCAGGCGGCGCTGGCGCTCCAGGTCGTCGACCTTGTAGACGACGCCGTCGATGTCGAAGGGCAGCTGCGGGCGCAGGGTCTCGAAATGGGCGTAGACGTCGAGCAGGCCTTGCGCGCCCTCGACCTTCTGGGCCGGCGGGGCGGTGGTGACGAAGCCCCATTCCTCGAGCTTTTCCAGCGCTTCCCACTGGCCGGCGGCGAAGGGCTCCGACGCCAGGCCCCAGGCGTAGCCGAAGAAGCGCAGCGGCCGGGTGGCGCTGATCTTCGGGTCGATCTGGCGCAGCGACCCGGCGGCGAAGTTGCGGGGGTTGGCGTAGGTGCGCGAACCGGCTTCCTCGGCGGCGCGGTTGAAGGCGGCGAAGGCCTCGAGCTCGACATAGACCTCGCCGCGGATCTCGATCACGTCCGGCCAGCCCGAGCCCTTCAGCTTGTGGGGGATGTCGGCGATGGTCTTGAGGTTGGCCGTGACGTCCTCGCCGACGCGGCCGTCGCCGCGCGTGGCGCCCTGGACCAGCACGCCCTTCTCGTAGCGGATCGAGGCCGACAGGCCGTCGATCTTGGGCTCGGCGGTGTAGAACACCGGCTCATCGGCGCCGATGCGCAGGAAGCGGCGGATGCGGGCGTCGAACTCGGTCGCCTCGTCGTTGGAGAAGGCGTTGTCGAGGCTGAGCATCGGCACGCCGTGCTCGACCGGCGAGAACTGGGCCGAGCGCGCGGCGCCGACCTTCAGCGACGGCGAGTTCTCGCGGATCAGGTGCGGGAAGCGGGCCTCGATCTCGGCGTTGCGGCGCTTGAGTTCGTCGTACCCGGCGTCGTCGATCGTCGGCGCGTCGTCCTGATAGTAGCGCAGGTCGTGGCTGGCCATCTCGTCGGCGAGACGCTCCAGTTCCTCGATGGCTTGGGCTTCGGTGAGGTCGGCGACGGGGATCTGAGACACGGGCAGGCGAATCCGGTTGCGGGCGGCGGGGCAACTTAGATGATCCTCCCCCTCTGGGGGAGGTGGCCCGGAGGGCCGGAGGGGGGGGACGCTTTCAGTTTCCGAAACGCCTGCGGTCCCATTTCCACCAATGGAATCCGTACGATCCCTCTCCCCTTGCGGGAGAGGGTGGCCTGCGAAGCAGGTCGGGTGAGGGGTCTCTCAGAACTCGAAGCCGCGTGCAGCGGTCAGGCGGGGCGCGATGTCGGATGTCTGAGAGACCCCTCATCCGACGGCTTCGCCGCCACCTTCTCCCGCAAGGGGAGAAGGATCGCTGGCTCATCTCTCCAGCATCGCCAGCAGGGCGAAGCTCGCCAGCCAGTGCTCGCCCATGTAGTCGCCGGTGACGTGGGGCAGGGCTGTCGCCAGGTGCAGGTCGGCGGCTTCGAGCGCTACGGCGGCCACGGCGGGAGGCGCATCCTTGGCCACAGCGCGCCAGCACCAGGCGCGGGATAGCGAGAGGCCGTCGAGGTGGGCGATCTTGCCGTCGGTGCGGTCGCTGACGCTGGGCGGGGAGAACAGCGTCGCCGGCTGGCGCTGGGCGAGGTCGGGCAGGAAGGCGGCGAACCAGGCGGCGAAGGTTTCGGGGTGGAGGCGGCGCATGGCCAGGGCTTCGATCAGGGCCGGCGAGAGGAAGTCGTCGCCGGATGGTTCCCAGGCCTGGCAGGCGCGGTCCTGGCCGTACCAGGCGGCCGCCTTGGCCGCGAGCAGGGCGCGGAAGTCGGCGTCGGCGGTGGCGTCGGCGTAGTCGGCCGCCAGGGCCAGGGCGAAGGCGGTGTTGGAATGCACGCCGGCCCGGATCGGATAGTCGGCGATCGGCAGGAAGGCGCGGTAGCGGGCGACGAAGGCGTCGGCCAGGGGCTGCATGGTCGCGGCCCAGGGCGCGTCGTGGGCGAGGAGCTCGGCTTGCAGCTTCAAGAGCCAGGCCCAGCCGTAGGGCCGCTCGAAGCCGCGGCTTTCGGGACGGGCGAGATAGGCGACCTCGGCGGCGACCTTCTCGGCCGTGAAGGCCTCATTGAACAGGGCGCGGATGGCCGGGGCTTCGGGCAGGGCAGGGTGTAGGCGCAGCAGGGTGGCCAGGGTCCAGTAGCCGTGGACGCAGGAGTGCCAGTCGAAGCTGCCGTAGAAGATCGGGTGCAGGGCGCGCGGGCCCTGCGCGTCGGCGTCGCCGGCCATCACGTGGTCGAGCTTGTTGGGATATTCGCGGACGACGTGGCCCAGCGCGGCCTGGGCGAAGCGCGAAGCGGTCTCAGCGGAAGGCGAGGACATACATCAGGACCATGTTGATCAGCAGCATCAGCACCGCCGTCGGCGCCTGGGCGCGGATGACGGCGTAGCGGTTCTTGAGCTGGAGGAGGGCGGCGGGGACGAGGTTGAAGTTGGCGGCCAGGGGCGTCAGCAGGGTGCCGCAGAAGCCCGACAGCATGCCGATGGCGCAGACCACGGCCGGGTCGCCGCCGAAGCGGTTGATCACCAGCGGCAGGCCGATGCCGGCGGTCATGACCGGGAAGGCGGCGAAGGCGTTGCCCATCATCACCGTGAAGATCGCCATGCCGAGGCAATAGGCGACGACCACGGCCAGGCGGCTGTCGACCGGGGTGATGGCCAGGGTGATGTCGCCGATGGTCTGGCCCACGCCCGCCAGGGCGAAGACCGCGCCCAGCGCCGCCAGCATCTGCGGCAGCATGGCGGCCCAGCCGACGAGATCTATCAGGCGACGGCCCTCCTGCAGCGGGGAGGTCGCGGGCTGGCCGAACAGGCGCTGGGCCAGGATGGCGGCGACGACGGCGGCGACGGCCAGGGAGACCAGGGTGGCCTGCTTGGGATCGACGACGTGCTGGCCGTGCCAGGTCAGGGCCTTGAAGGCGAAGGTGCCGAGGAGGACGATGACCGGGATCAGCAGGGCCGGCAGGAACAGCTTGAGGCCGAAGCGCTGGGCCAGTTCGACGCGCTCCTCGCCGCTGGTGGTCGCTGGCTGGCCGACGCCGAGGCGGCCCGTGCCGGCCAGCAGGGCCAAGGCGACGACGAGGAAGCCATTGCCAAGGTCGCCCAGGCGGTCGCCAAGCAGGAAGCTGATCGCGAACAGCCCCCAGAAGGCGGCGTTGCCCCAGCGCTTGGGATTGGCCTTGTCGCCGGCGCTCATTACGGCGAAGGCCGTGAACATGAAGCCGGCGAGCAGGTAGACGAGGGGGAGGCCGATCATGCCTTCACCTCCCGCTTCGAAAGCTTGCGGTCGAACAGCAGGAGGCGCGCGCCGTGCACCAGGAAGGCGCAGATCGCCGTGGGAATGGCCCAGACCGACAGGTGCAGCGGCTCGACGATCAGGCCGTTCTGGTCGAGGAAGCCGACGATCAGCAGGATCGAGCCGATGGCCATGAAGATGTCTTCGCCGAAGAAGACGCCGACGTTGTCGGTGGCCGCGCTCATCGCCTTGACCTCTTCGCGGGTCGGCTCATCGAGCGGCGCCTGGCCTTCGGCGGCGGCCTCGGCCATGGGGGTGACCAGCGGGCGGACGGTCTGGGCGTGGCCGGCGATCGAGATCAGGCCCAGCGCCGCGGTCAGCTGGCGGGCCAGCAGGTAGACGACCAGGATCCGCCCCGCCGTGGCGGCCTTCATGGCCCGGATGGCGGTGCGGGCGCGCTCCTGCAGGCCCGAACGCTCCAGCACGCCGATGGCCGGCAGGACCACCCAGACGATGCTGACATAGCGGTTCTGGTTGAAGGCCTTGCCGAAGGCGGCCAGCACCTCCAGCGGGCCAAGGCCGGCGGCCAGGCCCGAGGCCATGGCGGCGCAGACCACCACCAGCAACGGATTGAATCTCAAGGCGAAGCCCAGGACGATCACGCCCACGCCGATCAAGGGCAACATGCGGACGATCCCCCGTATACGAATCTGAGAGGACGGTCCGACGGGCAGGGAGCTCTGGCAAGCCCGTTCCCGTGGAACACGGGTCGCTTGACCCCATCTCTTGACGGGGGCGCCTGTCGGCGCGACGCTCAACTCAACAATGATAACCTACGGGAGCAAACGTCATGGCCGACGGCGCCGGCGCGATCGCCGCATCGATCAAGGACAAGGTCAGCGAGGCCGAATGGCAGGCCCGGGTCGATCTGGCCGCCCTCTATCGGCTGGTCGCCCTGCACGGCTGGGACGACATGATCTTCACCCATATCTCGGCCCGCATCCCTGGGCCCGAGCATCACTTCCTGATCAATCCCTACGGCATGTTCTTCGGCGAGATGACCGCCTCGTGCCTAGTGAAGGTGGATCTGGAAGGCAACGTCATCGACAAGACGCCGTACTTCATCAATCCGGCGGGCTTCACCATCCACTCGGCGATCCACGCCGCGCGGGAAGACGCCCAGTTCGTCATGCACCTGCACAGCGACCAGGGCGTGGCCGTGGCCGCCCATGCCGAGGGCCTGCTGCCGCTGAGCCAGCACGCCCTGATCGTGACGCCGCAACTGGCCTATCACGACTACGAAGGCATCGCCCTGAACCTCGACGAGCGCGAGCGGCTGGTGGCCGACCTGGGCGACAAGCGGCTGATGCTGCTGCGCAACCACGGCACCCTGTCGACCGGCCGTACAGCGGCGGAATGCTGGCTTGGGATGTTCTTCCTGGAGCGCGCCTGCGCCCAGCAGGTGATGGCGCTCAGCGCAGGACGCGAGCACGTGCTGCTCGCTCCGGAGGCGGCCCAGGCCGAAGTGCGAAGCCAGACCGGCATGGGCCTGGGCATGATCGCCGGCCTGGCCTGGCCGGGGTGCCTGAGGCAGCTGGATCGCGAGTCCCCGGGCTACACGGACTAGCGCGTTCAAGGTGGCGCTTTGGCGACCGACGTTACGTCAAGGCGCCGCCATGAAAGTGTTGCGATGGTGAAATGAACCGTAATTCTAGTGTCACTAGACGCGGGTCTAGGGTGAGGTCATATGTCGCCGCAACCTAGACTTTGAGGCCCGGTTCAACGGGGCCGGAGCGTACCTTAGTGATCCGCAGGCACTTCTTCCTCATGGCGGCCGGCGTCGCCCTGGTTCTGATGATCGTGGCCGGCGGCGCCAAGCTTCTGCTGGGCGGCAAGGCCGAGGGGCAGGGCGGTCCGGGCGGCCGCGCCACCGCGGTCTCGCAGGTCAAGGTCGACAGCCGTCCGTTCACCGATCGCATCGAGGTGCTCGGCGTGGCCAAGGGCCGCCAGTCGGTGACCATCACCTCGAACACCACCGAGATGATCACCGCCGTCCACTTCCGCGACGGCCAGCAGGTGGTCCGCGGCCAGGTGCTGGTGACGCTGAAGGACGACCAGGAAAACGCCGGCATCGCCGAGGCCCAGGCCAATCTGAACCAGGCCGAGCGCGCCTATCAGCGCTGGAAGACCCTGGCCGACAAGGGCATCGCCCCGCGCGCCACCGCCGAGCAGTACCAGGCCGCCTACGAGACGGCCAAGGCCAGCGTCGCCTCGGCCAAGGCCCAGCGGCTGGACCGCGTGATCCGCGCGCCGTTCGCCGGCCGGGTGGGCATTTCCGACGTCGCCCCGGGCACGCTGATCGCGCCGGGCACGGCCATCGTCAGCCTGGACGACGCCTCGGTCGTGCGCGTCGATTTCGCCGTGCCGGACCGCTACCTGGCCACCCTGCGTGAGGGTCTGCCGATCCAGGCCGCCCCCGACGCCCTGCCGGGCGAGACCTTCCAGGGTCGCATCGCCCAGATCGACACCCGCATCGACGAGGCCACCCGCGCCATCAAGGCCCGGGCCGAGTTCCCCAATCCCGGCGGCCGGCTGAAGCCGGGCATGCTGGTCAAGGTCGCCATCGACCAGGGCGTGCGCCAGGGCCTGGCCGCGCCGGAAGCGGCCGTGCAGTTCGAAGGGCAGCAGGCCTCGGTGTTCGTCGTCGCCAAGGGCGACAAGGGCCATGTCGCCCGCCGCACCAACGTGACCACGGGCCTGACCGCCGGCGGCTATGTCGAGATCCGCTCGGGTCTGAAGGCCGGCGACGTGATCGTGGCCGACGGCCTCAACCGCGTGCAGGACGGCGGCGCGGTGCGTGACGTCAACAAGCCGGCGGGCCAGCCTGGCCAAGACCACGCCAAGCAAGACCGCAAGGCCGGCTGATGCTTTCCGACATCTCCGTCCGCCGCCCGGTATTCGCCGCCGTCGCGGCGATCATCCTGTGCGTCATCGGCCTGGCCGCGTTCGGCTCGCTGCCGATCCGCGAACTGCCCAATGTCGATCCGCCCGTGGTGTCGATCTCGACCACCTATCGCGGCGCCTCGGCCGAGGTCATCGAGGAGCGCATCACCCAGGTGATCGAGCGCCAGGTGGCCGGCATCCAGGGCATCGACCGGGTCAACAGCTCGTCGCGTGACGGCCGCTCGCAGATCAGCATCACCTTCCGCCTGGACCGCGACCTGGACGCCGCCGCCAACGACGTGCGCGACGCCGTCAGCCGGGTGTCGGCCAACCTGCCTGACCAGGCCGACCCGCCGCAGATCGCCAAGGCCAACGCCGACAGCTCGCCGATCATCATCCTGAACCTGACCTCGACCACGCTCGACCCGCTGGAACTGGCCGACTACGCCGACCGCTACCTGGTCGAGCGGATGTCGACCATTGACGGGGTGGCCCAGGCCAACCTGTTCGGGGCCAAGATCTACGCCATGCGCATCTGGCTGAACGCCGACGCCATGGCCGCCCGCGGCGTGACGGTCAGCGACGTCGAGGACGCGCTGAACGCCCAGAACCTGGAGCTGCCGGCCGGTTCGCTGGAGAGCAGCGCCAAGGACTTCACGATCCGCGTGGCCCGCGCCTACGCCAAGCCCGAGGACTTCGCCCGCCTGCCGCTGCGGCCCGCGGACTCCAGCGGCTTCGTGCTGCGCCTGTCGGACGTGGCCCGCATCGAGGAAGGGCCGGACGAGCGCCGGCGCCTGTTCCGCGGCAACGACGTCGACCAGGTCGGCATCGGCCTGACGCGCCAGTCGCAGGCCAACGACGTGGCCATCTCCAAGGCCGTGGCCAAGGAAGTCGAGGTCATCAACCAGACCCTGCCGGCCGGCACCAAGCTGGTGGTGGCCGTGGACAACTCGGTGTTCACCGCCGAGGCCATCCACGAGGTGTGGATCACCATGGGCATGTCGGTGGCCCTGGTGGCGCTGGTGAACCTGATCTTCCTGGGCAGCTGGCGCTCGGCGCTGATCCCGTCGATCGTCGCGCCGATCTGCATCCTGTCGACGTTCATCATCCTGGCCCCGCTGGGCTTCTCGCTGAACCTGCTGACGCTGCTGGCCCTGGTGCTAGCCGTGGGTCTGGTGGTCGACGACGCCATCGTCGTGGTGGAGAACATCCAGCGCCGGGTGGACGAGGGCGAGCCACCGCTGATCGCCGCCCAGCGCGGCTCGCGCCAGGTGTTCTTCGCGGTGGTGGCCACGACCATCGTGCTGATCTCGGTGTTCGCGCCGCTGATGTTCCTGCCGGGCTATATCGGCCGGCTGTTCGTCGAGCTGGCCGTGGCCATCGCCGCGGCCGTGGCCTTCTCGGCGCTGCTGGCGCTGAGCCTGTCGCCGATGATGGCCTCCAAGCTGCTGAAGGGCGCCCACGGCGGCGGCTGGTTCAACAAGCGCATGGACTGGGCGATGGGCAAGCTGCGCGACAGCTACCGCGCCTCGCTGGAAAGCCTGCTGGGCGGACGCGCAGCCACCTTCGCCGCCGGCGGGGCGGTGATCCTGCTGGCCGGCTTCGCGGCCCTGCTGTTCGTCAGCCTGCCCAAGGAACTGGTGCCGGCCGAGGACCGCGGCCGCGTCGACATCCAGATCAGCGCGCCGGAAGGGGCGGGCTTCGACTACACCTCGGCGATCGGCTCGCGAATCGAGAAGATCATGGGCCGCTACCGCGACGACGGCGTCGCCGAGCGCACCATCCTGACCATCCCGCGCTTTGGCCAGAGCCAGTTCAACTCGGGCAACGGCGTGGTGGTGCTGAAGGGCTGGGGCGAGCGCGACAAGACCGCCGACCAGGTGGCCGCCGAGCTCAACAAGGACCTGTCGAAGATCACCGGCGTGCGGGCCGTGGCCAGCGTGCGCGGCGCCTTCCAGCGCGGCGGTGGAGGCGGCGGCGGGGGCGGGACGAACGTCGATCTGATCGCCGTCGGCAACGACTACGTCCAGCTGGCGAACTGGCTGAAGCCGATCCTCGACGCGGCCCAGGCCAATCCGGGCTTCTCGCGCCCGCGCATCGACTACGAGCCGACCGCGCCGCGCCTGTCGGTGCAAATCGACCTCGACAAGGCCGCCACCCTGGGCGTCTCGGCCCAGGCCGTGGGCCGGGCGCTGGAGACCATGTTCGGCTCGCGCCAGGCGACGACCTACATCAAGAACGGCCAGGAATACGACGTCATCCTGCAGACCGAGCTCGACCAGCGCCGCAGCGTGGCCGACCTCGACAAGCTGCAGGTGCGCACCAACGCCGGCGGCCTGGTGCCGCTGTCGACGGTGGTGAAGACGCAGCTGCGCGGCGACACCCCCGACCGGCCGCGTGTCGACCGTCTGCGCTCGGTGACCCTGACCACCCAGCTGTCGCCCGGCTTCACGGTCGAGGACGCGGTGAGCTTCTTCCAGGCCCAGGCCGCGGCCCATCCGACCCCCGGCGTCAGCGTCAAGTGGGGCGGCCAAGCCAAGGACTATCTGGAAGGCTCGGGCGGCATCGCCATCGCCTTCGGCCTCGCTTTGCTGCTGGTGTTCCTGGTGCTGGCCGCGCAGTTCGAAAGCTGGATCCACCCGGCGGTGATCATGCTGACCGTGCCGCTGGCGGTGCTGGGCGGCCTCTTCGGCCTGCTGATGGCCGGCTCGACCATCAACACCTACAGCCAGATCGGCCTGATCATCCTGGTCGGCATCGCCGCCAAGAACGGCATCCTGATCGTCGAGTTCGCCAACCAGCTGCGCGACGAGGGGCTGAAGGTCACCGAGGCGGTGATCGAGGCGGCGGCCCTGCGCCTGCGCCCGATCATCATGACCTCGATCGCCACCGCCATGGGCGCCTTGCCGCTGCTTCTCTGGACAGGGGCGGGCGCGGGAAGCCGCCAGACGATCGGGGCCGTGATCTTCTTCGGCGCGATCGTGGCGACCCTGCTAACCCTGTTCATCGTTCCGGTGTTCTACAACCTGCTCGCCCGCTTCACGAAATCTCCGGAGTGGACGGCGCGGCAGATCGAGGACTATGAAGCGCGCGAAAAGGCGGGCGAGGGGCATACCTCACCCGTATAAAACGGGTGAGGAAGCATGGCTGACGGGTCTCTGACGGCCAGGCGGCAGGAAATAGCGCTGCTGCGGCGTCTCGAGGAACGCATTCTCTGGCTGGCGTCGTGGACGATCCACAACGCCAACCACCTGCGTGAAAGCCGCGACGGGCTGAAGGTGGGCGGCCACCAGGCCTCCTGCGCCTCGATGACCACCCTGATGACGGCGCTCTACATGAAGGCGCTGCGGCCGCAGGACCGGGTGGCGGTCAAGCCGCACGCCAGCCCCGTGTTCCACGCCATCCAGCACCTGTTCGGCCGCCAGAGCCTGGACAAGCTGAAGGCCTTCCGCGCCCTGGGCGGCGCGCAGTCCTATCCCTCGCGCACCAAGGACGTCGATGACGTCGACTTCTCCACGGGGTCGGTGGGCCTGGGCGTGGCGGTGACGGCCTTCGCTTCGCTGGCCCAGGACTATCTGGCGGCGCGGGGCTCGGTGAAGCCCGAGAGCATGGGCCGGATGATCTCGCTGCTGGGCGACGCCGAGCTGGACGAGGGCAACATCTACGAAGCCCTGATCGAGGCCTGCAAGCACGACCTGCGCAACACCTGGTGGATCGTCGACTACAACCGCCAGAGCCTGGACGCGACGACCAAGGACCGGATGTTCACCCGCTACGGCGAGATCTTCGAGGCGGCGGGCTGGACGGTCGAGACGCTGAAGTGGTCCAAGCGCCAGAGGGAAGCGTTCGAGCGGCCAGGCGGGGCGGCGCTGAAGGCCTGGATCGAGACCGCGCCCAACGACCTCTATTCGGCCCTGACCTATCAGGGCGGCGCGGCCTGGCGCGAGCGCCTGACCGCCGACCTGGCCGGCGAACCCGACGCCCTGGCGCTGATCGCCGGCTACAAGGACGTCGATCTCGGCGAGCTGATGACCGAGCTGGGCGGCCACTGCCTGGAGACGATCCTGGAGGCCTTCGAGCGGGCCTCGCAGGACGACGCGCCCCGGTTCTTCATCGCCTACACGGTCAAGGGCCTGCGGCTGCCGTTCCAGGGCCACAAGGACAATCACGCCGGCCTGATGAACCCCACCCAGGTCGCCGAGCTGCGCGAGCGGCTGGGCGTGGTCGAGGGCGAGGAGTGGGACGCCCTGTCGGGCCTTTCCGCCGCCGAGCGCACGGCGCTGAAGGGCCTGGTGGCCCGCGCGCCCTTCGCGGCGGCCAACAACCGTCATTACGACGCGCCGAGCGTGGCGACGCCGAGCGCCGACGAGCTGCTGGCGGCGGTCGCGGGCGGCGGAGAGCAGTCCACCCAGGCGGCGTTCGGCAAGGTCATGTTCGACATCGCCGCCCGCAAGGACGAGTTCGCCGGCCGGGTGGTGACCACCTCGCCGGACGTGACGGTGTCGACCAACCTCGGCGGCTTCGTGAACCGGCGGGGCGTGTTCCATCGCCGGGCGCACGAGGACGTCTTCAAGCGTCGCCGCATCCCCTCGGCCCAGGTGTGGTCGATGGGCGAGACCGGCCAGCACGTCGAGCTGGGCATCGCCGAGAACAACCTGTTCATCGCCCTGGCGGCCCTGGGCCTGACCGCGCCGCTGTTCGGCGAGCGATTGTTCCCGGTCGGCACCCTCTACGACCCGTTCATCGCCCGCGGTCTCGATGCGCTGAACTACGCCTGCTACCAGGACGCCCGCTTCTTGCTGGTGGCGACGCCGTCCGGCCTGACGCTGGCTCCGGAAGGCGGCGCGCACCAGTCGATCGGGTCGCCCCTGATCGGCATGAGCCAGCCGGGGCTGGACGCTTACGAGCCCGCCTTCGCCGACGAGACGGCGGTGCTGATGGCCCACGCCTTCGAGCGCATCCAGGCGGCGGACGGCTGCTCGATCTATCTGCGCCTGTCGACCCGGGCCATCGCCCAGGCCGAGCGCGCTGACGAGGCCTGGCGGACGGGCGTGGTCGAGGGGGCCTACTGGCTCAAGCGCCCGGCGCCCGACACCCGGCTGGCCGTGGTCTATTGCGGGGCCCTGGCCCCTGAAGCCCTGGAAGCCCATGCGGCCCTGCTGGAGGACGAGCCGGGGGCTGGCCTGCTGGCCGTCACCTCGCCCGACGTGCTGCACCGCGACTGGACGGCGGCGGGCCGCTCGCGCTGGACCGACGGCGCGGCGCGGACCTCGACGATCGAGCGGCTTCTGGCCGACCTGCCGCGCGAGGCGGGGCTGGTGACCCTGATCGACGGGGCGCCGGCGGCGCTGTCGTGGCTGGGCTCGGTGCGCGGTCACCGCCTGCGGGCGCTGGGCCTGGAGACGTTCGGGCAGTCGGGGGATCTGCCGGATCTGTATGGCAAGTACCGGCTGGATGCGGAGGCGGTTCTGGACGCCTGCGCGGATCTGCTGGCTTAGGCTTCAGCGCCAACAAAGCCCGCCATCCCGGAAAGCCCGCAGGGCTTATCCGGGACCCAGGGGACTGGGCGCGGTGGTTGCTTTACCGCTCAAGCGGTCACCGGCGCATTGCGGCGGCCCCTGGGTCCCGGCTCTTCGCTTCGCTACGGCCGGGATGACGAACAAAAATCGGTGGTGAAGGTGGACGCCTTACCGCGTCCCAGGATCCGGCTGCGGGTCAATCCCCACGATCAGGCCGTCGCGCAGCAGATAGGCGATCACGGCGCTGTTCTGCGACCACAGGCGGCCATCGGGGCGGCGCAGGGTGATCTCGACGTCGGCGTGGACCCAGCCGTCGGCCTGGGGTCGCACGCGCATCAGGCCGATGTCGACGCCGGCCATGGCGAACTGGCGCTGGAAATAGCCGCGCGCGGCCTCGACCCCAACGACGTCGCCGCCTTCCAGGATGTTGGCGAAGGCGATGTCGGGGTGCAGTTGGGCGACGACGGCCTCGAGGTCCCGGCGGCGCGTCGCGTCGAAGTGCCGGGTCAGCAACACTTCAGCCTTTGCCATGCCTCACGCCTCGTCACGCTCTTCGGCGACATCCATGCGCGCCACCCGGCTCGCATGGAAGGTGTAGATATGTCGCACGAGGATGTCGGACCAGAGACGGCCCTGCAGATTGGTGACGATCTGCTTGGCGGCGACCGCCACCCGGTCGTCGTCCAACGGGATGAAATCGACCGGATTGGCCTCGACCCGCACCATCGCGTCGCGACGGGACCAGAAGTCGCGCATCGCCTCCAGACCCTGCACGCGGCCGCCGCCGATCTGGTCGGGCCAGTCGATCGCCGGATCGAGCTCGGCGCAGAAGGCCTCGAAGTCCCCGCGGTTGAAGGCCGCGTAGAGCCGGGTCAGGAGGGCGACGCGGTCGTTCATTGAGCGGGAGCGGCCGGGGGCGTCGGTTTGTAGCCCGTCTCGACCTTCAGATAGGCGATCAGGTCGATCCGGTCCTTGGGATTGGCGAGCCCCGCGAAGGTCATCTTGGTGCCCGGCAGGGCGGTGCGCGGATTGGCCAGCCAATGGTCCAGGTGCTCGGCGTCCCAGGTGAAGCCGGCGGCCTTCACGGCGTCGGAATAGGCGTAGCCGGGGTGCGCGCCGGCCTTGCGGCCGAAGACGCCGTAGAGGTTGGGGCCGGTCATGTTGGGGCCGCCCTGCGTGATGGTGTGGCACGAGCGGCAGAGCGCGAACTTGCTCTGGCCGTTCAGCAGGTCGCCGGTGTTGTAGGGGGCGGGGAGGGCGGCCACGGCGGCGGCCTTCTCGGCGTCGGTCGGCGGCGGGGTCGCGGGCGCGGCGGGGGCCGAGGCGGTTTCGCCGGAAGTCTCCCCCTTGGGCGAGCAGGCGGCCAGAGAGACGCAGAGCATGGCCGCGGCCACGACGGTGAGGGTACGCATCACAATCCCCGATAGGCGTTATGTCGCAAGGCTTGCGACGCCGCGCCGCATTCAAATCCAAGCCGGTTTCTGACCCGTGAATTCATCGTAGAACGACGTTATTCGGTCAAGGTCTTGCCGCAGTCTTTTGGGACTCCCTGCGACAACGCACGCTATCTAGCGAGATTCGCAGGGGAAATGTGATTTCGAGAACCGTGGGTATGCACGGAAGAATTTGACCGTTGTTAACCATGATTCTACCCAAGAGAGGCGGGGGCTGATCCCGCGCCCAAAAAAGCGGATAGCGTCATGGACTGGAACGAGGAACGTACCGCCACGCTTAGGAAGCTGTGGCTCGAAGGATTGAGCGCAAGCCAGGTGGCCCGGCAACTCGGCGGCGTCAGCCGCAGCGCCGTCATCGGCAAGATCCACCGCCTGGGCATCACCGCCCGCGAGACCCCGGTCCGGCCGCGCACCGTCGCCGTCCGCGTTTCCCGCCAGGCTCCGCGCGCTCGCGCCGCGGCTCCGGCCCAGGCCCGTCCGGCGCTCCGCCCGCAGACCGCGGTGATGGAAGACCTGACCCCCACCGCCGGCATTCTCGACCTGTCGATGCACTCGTGCCGCTGGCCGATCGGCAATCCGGACGCCGGCGACTTCGGCTTCTGCGGCCGCGAGACCGCCAGCAAGCGCGCCTCCTACTGCCCGGATCACACCCAGGGGGCCTTCCGTCGCTTCCAGTCGCCGTCCGACATCGACGCCTGGACCCGCCAGAGCCTGCCGCAGGAACGCCGCGTCCTCTGACGCGCCTCAACAAGCCTCTCAAGAGAGACATCCCATGATCCTCATCGAGAACGCCGCCGGCAGCAGCCAGGTGATCACGATCATCGAAGAGTTCGCCGGTCACTCGACCTCGCGCGACCTGCAGCCGGGCGACGCCGCCCGTATCCCGGTCGGCCAGTTCAAGTCGATCGTCGTCCGCGAAACCTATCCGGAAGACTGGATGAGCCGAGTGCGCAGCCGCCAAGCCGCTGCCTAGTGAGATCGCGTAACGACCGGATCTTCGCGGAACAGCGCGCTCGCCCGTAGGGAGGCTTGAGCAGGCGCTGAGGATCGCGACCCCGGCCGAAGTATCCGTACCCAGTACGAGCCCCGCGAGCCGCTCTGGCTCGCGGGGCTTGTTCGTTTTGGACGTGAGCTCAGCAGCCGCCTTCGGCGATGGCGGCCAGGCGCGCCTCGCCCAGCACCGCGGTTGCGCCGTCGCCGTCGCCCGACACAGCTTCCAGGGTCAGGCGCAGGCGGGCCTTGCCGGCGTCCAGGCCCTGGCGGTCGACTCGGAAGCCGAAGCTCTGGGCCGGATCGCCCTTGCCGGTCGAGAAGGCGGTCTGCGGAAAGACGGCCGTGCGGCCCAGGGTCTGCACGCCCTGGGCGGTGACCAGGGCGAAAACGAGGTCCACCTGGCCCGAACGGGGCGGGGTGTAGCCGTCGACGCGGGCCACCAGCTGCAGGGCGGGACAGCGTTCGGCGGCCGCGTCGCGGGCCAGGGCCGCCTCGGCCGGGCGGCCGACGACGGCTGTGGCGTTGGCGTTCGCCGAGCAGGCGAAGACGCCGAGTGAGATGGCAAGGGTGGGGGCGAGGGCGAGGAAGCGCGACATGATCCTGTCTCCTGCCTCAGCTTCGCCCCCGCCTGTGGTCAAACGATGACGATTTCGACCTTGGCGTTGGCGACGGTCTCGGGGGCCGCCGCGCCCGACTTGGAGTCGACCGCGATCAGGCGCACGCGGATGTCGTCGCCGACCGTGACGCCCGCGGCGGTCAGGGCCTTCAGGGACGGGGTGAGGTCGCTCGAGGCTGAGATCCCTTCGCCGCCGCCGCCGTGGCCCGCATGGCCCTCGGAGCCGAAGAAGCCGATGGTCGTGACATAGCCGGGATCGCCTTCGCGCGAGCCGCCGCCGCTGCCCGGGCCGTCGATATAGACCTTCACCTCGACATTGTCGGACGACGGAGTCAGGCCGCTGATCAGGGCCAGGACGCGCGAGCCGAGCAGGGCCTGGGGCGTGCTGGCTGGCTGGGATTTGGTCGCACCCAGCAGCGCCTGGCGGTCGCCGCCGGCCTGGGCGCTGGCCAGGAACTGGGCGCCGTTGTCGGTCGAGCGCTTGCGGGCGGCCAGGGAGCGCACGCCAAGATCGGAGGCCGCGGTCGCCGAGCCGCGGGCGAAGATCTGGGTGACGCGCTTGTCCGAAATCTGGCTGGCTTCAGCCAGGCCGAGGCGGGAGGGAGTCGCGCCGTAGGTGTAGCCCAGGGCCGTGACCTGCTGCACCTGGTTGGGGGTGGTCGACCACCACGAGCCGTTCGGGGCCAGGTAGTTGTTCTGGAAGACCATGTTCTGCCAGAGGCCTTCCTGGGTGTTCTGGCGGCCAAGGCCGTTCCAGCGCCACCAGATGCGGTCGATGTTGCCGTGGTGCATCTGGAAGATCGGGTCCATCGGCGAGCGCGTCGTCGGCATCCAGCCGCCCAGCCGAACGTGCACGAGGTTGTGGGGCGTGGACTCGAGCACGCCTTGGGTACCGGTGCGGGTGGTGATCCAGCTGGGATTGAGGTTGTTCTGGCCGCGCGGGCGCGAGGTGCCGAACAGCTCGTAGTTGGTTTCGTTGTAGATCCTGTCCATCACCCCCTGGCCGACGATGTCGTCGGTCAGGACCACGCCGTTGTTGCGCGAGGGCTCGTACAGCGAATTGGTCTGGCCGTTGTAGGTGGGCTCGGAGAAGGCCTGGGGCACCTTGCGGTTGGCCGTCCAGTCCCAGTAGGGCATGGCGAAGCCGAGGTAGCCGGTGACCGAACGGATCATGCGCTCGTACATGGTCACGTAGCCGCGGTGCCAGGGCAGGAAGTACCAGTTGCCGTGCGGGCACTTGTTGAAGCCCTGGTCGGTGCCATGGATGTTGGCCATGTCGGTCCAGGTCGGGCCCTGGCCGGCGGTGCGGGCCTTCAGGATCCTCACCCCGTCGCGCAGGGCCACGACCGTCGGGTCGTTCAGCTTCAGCGAATTGATTTCCTTGCGCACCGGCAGCGGTGCGGCGAGGGCCGACAGGCCCGGCGCGGTTCCGGCGAAGACGGCGCCGCCGCCGAAGCCGACAAGTTTGAGCATGTTGCGGCGCGTGGCCATGGCCGATCCCCCCGTTTTTGCGGTCGTTGGGTTCGACTATGCCGCAATGTTTCGGAAATGCAATCTATGCGGGATTGTCCCGCGCCTGCGCGCTCGAGTGTCCGGCCGTGGCGCGGATCAGCTCCGACAGCAGGGTGCGGCCGCGCGGCCAGGCGCCGTGGCCGGACTCGACGTTGATGTGGCCCGCCCGGCCCAGATCGACGAAGCGCGAGCCCCAGCCGCGAGCAAAGGCCTCGGCGCGGTCGATGGCGACATAGGGGTCGTCGCGGCTGGCGACCACCAGGCTGGGGAAGGGCAGGCGGCTGCGGGGAATGGGCGAGAAGCCGATCAGCAGCCGGCCCGCCGGCCCCTCGCGATTGACGTCGGCCGGCGCCACCAGCAGGGCGCCCCGCACGCCGCGTCCGCCGGTGACCTGGGCCAGGTGGCCGACCAGGGCGCAGCCCAGGCTGTGGGCCACCAGGATCGCGCCGGGACGGCTGCGCACGGCCTCGGCCAGGCTGATGGTCCAGTCGCCGAGGGTTGGGCGCTCCCAGTCGGTCTGGTCCACCCGCTCGGCGTTGGGCAGGGCGCGCTCCCAGTGGCTCTGCCAATGGTCGGGACCGGAGTTGTAGAGGCCCGGCACGATCAGGATCGGCGGATCGTCCGGGGTTGATGACGACGGCGTGTCGCCGGGGCGGGGCGAGTGAGGAAAGGGCGGCGAGGCGAAGGACATCGCTAAACTCTTCAAGACGGGGCGCCGCCGGAGCGGGTTTTGTCCGCTTGTCGCTCTCGCAGGCCGCGTGGAGCAATCCAGATCAATTCAATAGGAATTGAGAACTGCTGATGACACCATGCTGGCAGCAGACCGCATTGCCCTCGTCCCGCGGAACGCCCAAGCTCCCGGTCCGTTGTGAACAACTGTCCGCGCGAGCGGAGCGTCCTCGCCAGGAGCGTGCATGAGTCCCGACGACACCCTGGTCCTGTCCGCCGTCGCCGCGACCGCCGACACGCCCCTGGCTCGTTTCCGCGCCGTGCGCGAGCGGACCGAGGCCCTGGCCGCGCCGCTGTCGCCCGAGGATCAGGCGGCGCAGTCGATGCCGGACGCCAGCCCGGTCAAATGGCATCGGGGCCATACGACCTGGTTCTTCGAGACCTTCCTGCTGGCGCCGTTCCAGCCTGGCTACAAGCCGTACGACCCCGCCTTCGGCTACATCTTCAACTCCTATTACGAGGCCCTGGGACCGCGTCAGCCGAGGCCGCAGCGCGGCCTGATCACCCGGCCGTCCTGCGCCGAGGTCGGGGCCTATCGCCGCCATGTCGACGCGGCCATGGCCCGCCTGCTGTCGGGTCCGCTGTCGCCGGAGATGCTGGAGCGGCTGGAGCTGGGCCTGGCCCACGAGGAGCAGCACCAGGAGCTGCTGCTGATGGACATCCAGCACCTCTTCGCCCAGTCGCCGCTGCAGCCGGCCTATCGTGAGCGGCCCGATCCGCCGCGTCCGGCGGCCAAAAGCCTGGGCTTCGTCGGCTTCGAAGGCGGGCTGGCGACGATCGGCGCCGAGGAGGGCGGCTTCGCCTTCGACAACGAACGCCCGCGCCACCGGGTGTTCATCGAGCCCTTCCGCCTGGCCGACCGGCTGTCGACCAACGGCGAGTGGCTGGGTTTCATGGAGGACGGCGGCTACGAGCGACCGGAGTTCTGGCTGTCGGACGGCTGGGCCATGGTCCAGGTCCAGGGCTGGGAGGCGCCGCTCTATTGGCGCCGGGAAGAGGACGGCGGCTGGACCGAGTTTGGTCTCTCCGGTCGTCGCCCGGTGGATCCGGCCGCGCCGGTGGCGCATATCAGCTATTACGAGGCCGCCGCCTTCGCCCTGTGGTCGGGCGCGCGGCTGCCGACCGAGGCCGAGTGGGAGCTGGCCGCGCGCTCTGACGAGCGGCTGGAGCAGATGTCGGGCGAGGCCTGGCAGTGGACGGCCAGCGCCTATGCGGCCTATCCCGGCTTCCGGCCCGGCGCCGGGGCGCTGGGCGAGTACAATGGCAAGTTCATGGTCGGCCAGATGGTGCTGCGCGGCGGGGCCGCCGGCACGCCGCCGGGCCATGCGCGGGCCAGCTATCGCAATTTCTTCCATCCTGGCCAGCGCTGGATGTTCGCCGGCGTGCGCCTGGCGCGCGACGGGGCCGGCGGGCGTGAGCGGACGATGGACAAGAGCTTTCGAGACGACGTTCTGACCGGCCTGGGCGCCAGCCCCAAGAGCCTGTCCAGCAAGTACTTCTACGACGCCGAGGGCTCGCGCCTGTTCGAGGCGATCACCGAGCTTCCCGAATACTATCCGACCCGCACCGAGACGGCGCTGCTGCGCGCCATCGCGCCGGAGATCGCCGCCCGCATTCCGCGGGGCGCGGCGATGATCGAGTTCGGCAGCGGGGCCAGCACCAAGACGCGGATCGTGCTGGACGCCGCGCCGCAACTGGCGGTCTACGCGCCGATGGACATCAGCGCCTCGGCCCTGGACGCCGCCGCCGCGGCGATCCGCGCCGACTATCCGGACCTGGAGGTGGCGCCGGCCCTGGGCGACTTCACCCATCCGCTGGGCCTGCCGGCGGCGGCGCGGGGACGTCCCGCGGTCGGCTTCTTCCCGGGCTCGACGATCGGCAACTTCCCGACGGACGAAGCGATCGAGTTCCTGAAGGCCGCGCGTGGCCTGCTGGGGCCGGGGGCGCTGTTCGTGGTCGGGGCCGACATCGCCAAGGGGCAGGACGTGCTGATCCCGGCCTATGACGACGCGGCCGGGGTGACGGCGGACTTCAACAAGAACCTGCTGGTCCGGATCAATCGCGAGCTGGGCGGGCGGTTCGACCTCGACGCCTTCGCGCACCGGGCGGTGTGGAACGCCGCCGAGAGCCGGATCGAGATGCATCTGGTCAGCCTGAAGGACCAGACGGTGGAGGTTGCGGGCCGGTCGATCGTCTTCGCGGCCGGCGAGACCATCCACACCGAGAATTCCTACAAGTACGACCCCGAGGCCTTCGCCGAGATGGCGGGCCGGGCCGGCTGGCGCGTCGAGGTGCGCTGGATCAGCGAGAACCCCGCCTTCGGCGTCTTCGCGCTGCGGTCCTGAGGATTGGCCGGAAAAACGGCCTCACTACGAAGAATAGCAAACTGCGGCCGGCCGCTGGATGGCGGACAGCCCAAGAGCCCGGATCGGTCAGCCGATCCGGGCTCTAAAATCCTGATACGTGCGCCGCTACGCTCTGCCGCGCCGCCCGTCCCCCCCTCGGCCGCGGCATTGCTAGAGGTCGCGAGCGCCGAGGCGGCCGCCGCCGCGCGACGAGGAACCGCCCTTGCGGCCGGCGTTAGCGGCCAGGTCGCGGTCCTTGGCGAAGCTGCGTTTCTCGCTGGGGACGCTGGCGCCGCCTTTGCGAGCTATCTCGCGGCGGCGTTCCGGATCCATGGCGGCGAAGCCTCGGCGGCCCCGGGGCCGTTCGCTGTCGAGGTCCATGTCTTGCTCCTAATCGGGACTGGTCACGGGAGGAAACAGGCCCGGCGCGGCGCCGTATGGCCGATCGTCGCCCGGCTGCACCGGAGGCGGCTGCTGCGGGACTTCGTCGGGCGGAGAGCCCGGCGGTTCGTCCGGCGTTTGCGGCTCCAGAGGCGGCGGGGAGTCGGGGTCGGTCATGGCGTCGTTCCGGTGTTCCGGTGAAGTAACCGGTGAAGCCGAGTTCGGTTTCACGTGTCAGGCGAGACAAATGCGGCGTTAAGGACGATTGTCGCGCGAAAAGCTAGGTTGAGAGTGATGAGCAAAGGCGCCTTGAAGGTGGAAAAGACCTCAGTGTTTACAAGGCATTGGAAGCTTCTCGCGGGCTCCCTGGCGGGGCTTTTGGGGTGGGGTTTGGCCCGCCAAATGAATCTGCCCGGAAGCACGCATATTTTGATCGGCTGGGACGTTGGGGCGCTGATCTACGCCGTTTTGCTGTGGCGCCTGTTCCTCACCGCCGACGAGGCGAAGGTTCGCGCCAAGGCCGCGGCCGAGGACGAGGGGCGCTCGATCATGCTGCTGATCGTGCTGTCGGCGATCGCCGCCAGCCTGGCGGCGGTGGTGGCGGCGATGATCGGCGCGCGCTCCGCGGCGGCGTCTGTCAAGGACCTGACGGCGGCCTGCGCGGGGGTGACCCTGCTCTTGTCATGGATCGTGCTGCACTCGGTGTTCGTGCTGCACTACGCCCACCGCCATTTCGGCGGCGGGCCGGGGAAGGGCGGGTTCGGCTTTCCCGGAGAGCCGGCCCGCACCTACAAGGACTTCGTCTATCTGGCCTTCAGCATCGGGGCGACCTTCCAGGTCTCCGACAACGACGTGCGCACCGGGAGCCTGCGCAACCTCGTCACCGCCCACGCGGTGACGGCCTATTTCTACAACACCGCGATCCTGGCGCTGGGGATCAACATCATCGCCGGGGTGGTGAGCGGTTAGAGCTCATCGACATTCCGGGGTTCTGGCCTCCTTTACCCGAGTGTCCCCGCGAAGGCGGGGATCCAAGCGGAGGTTAGAGATGATCCACGGCCACGCCACATCCTGAAAGCCAGCTTGGATCCCCGCCTTCGCGGGGAGGAACGGTTTTGTGGACCGGCCCTAGCCGCGGGGCGGCGGGCCGCCGCGGCCCCGACCACGACCCTTGCCGCCGCGCTCGTCGCCTTCGCCGTCGAGGATCTTCTGCATCGCCGTCTTGGGCAGTTCGGCCAGGGTCAGGCGACCGTCGCCGTCCTTGTCGAGCAGCTTGAAGCGCGAGATCGCCGCCTTGGTCGCCTCGTCGCGGGTGATGCGGCGGTTGAAGTCGGCGTCGGCGCCCATCACCGGCTGGGGTTCGGCCAGCAGGGCGAAGGGCGTGGCGCCCAGCAGCATGTTGCCAAGGCCGTTGGGACGCCGGCGCGGGCCGTCGCCGTCCGGACCGCCGCCTTCGCCGCCGCTCGGGGCTTCCATGGCCTGTTGCGGCATGGCCGAGGCCTGGACGATCTCGGGCGCGATGTTGCGCTCGTAGGCCGAGACCTCGAAGCCGTCGACGACGCCCGACTTGTCGACGTCGAGGCGGTCGAAGAAGCGCAGGGAGTCGGCGACGAACTCTTCGCGGGTCAGGGCGCCGTCATGGTTGGCGTCGGCGCCGGCGAACCAGGCCACGACCGGATAGGGCTGGCCGGGGTCGGCGCGGAACGGCTCGCCCGCCGGGCTGATGAACACCTGCTTGCCGCCGGGACCGCCGCCCGGGCCGCCGGGACCGCGTCCGTCCTCGCCCGGAGGCGGGCCGAAGCCGGGGCGACCGCCGGTACCGCCTGGACCGCCCTTGGGGGGCGCGCTGGCGCAGGCGGCGAGCGACAAGGCGGCGAGGGCCAGAAGAGGCAAGGCGCGTGCGGTCATGGAAGAACTCCTTCCCACCGCTTGAAGCCGCGCCGCGTTGCGCTCTGATGTCGCCGCCGCAACAGTCTAGTCTAGGCGGGCAGGGTGACCTTGGCGCGCAGGCCGCCTTCGGGACGGTTCGACAGCGACACGTCGCCGCCGTGGGCGCGGGCCAGCGAGCGCACGACGGCCAAGCCAAGGCCGATGCCGCCGGTCTCGCGGTTGCGCGAGGGCTCGCCGCGGAAGAAGGGCTCGAACACCCGCTCCAACTCGGCGGCCGGCACGCCGGGACCGTCGTCGTCGATCTCGATCACGGCGCAGTCGTTCTCGCGATAGACCCGGCCGCGGGCCGCGCCGCCGTACTTCAGGGCGTTCTCGACCAGGTTGGTGACCAGGCGCTTGAGGGCGATCGGGTCGCCTTCGACGACGATCTTCTCGCCTTCCTCGGCCGTGGCGTTTCCACCCGTCTCGGCGGTCTCGTCCATGACGCTTTCCAGCAGCGAGGCCAGTTCGAGCTTGGTGCGCTCGGCTTCCCGGCTGGTGTCGCGGACGAAGGCCAGGGTGGCCGAGATCATCGCCTCCATCTGGTCGATGTCGACTTCGAGCTTGTTGCGCACGTCTTCCGGCGCGGCCTCGATGCGGAAGCGCAGGCGGGTGAGCGGCGTGCGCAGGTCGTGGGCGATCGCGCCGATCATGGCGGTGCGGTCCTCGACGTAGCGGCGCAGGCGCTCCTGCATGTTGTTGAAGGCGCTGGAGGCGGCGTTGACCTCGGCCGAGCCGAACAGGCTGAGCGGCGGCGCGCGCGGGTCGCGGCCCAGGCGCTCGGCGGCGGCGGCGAAGGCGGTGATCGGGCCGGCCAGGCGGCGGGCGAACAGCCAAGCCAGCGGCGAGACGGCCAGCACCGACAGGGCCAGGATCAGCAGGATGCGCTGCTGCCAGCTGTCGAAGCGGAAGGTGGGCTTGGGCTCGACCACCATCCAGCGGCCGTCGGCCTGGCGCACGCCCAGCTCGAAGTCGCCGAACAGGAACGGCTCGTCGCGCATGATCGCCGCCAGGCGTTCGACCGACGAAGACATTCGCGGGGACATGCCGGGCGGGGGACCGCCCGGGCCGGGCATGCCGCCCACGCCGTCCGGCCCAGGGCCGGGTCCAGGACCGGGGCCACCGGGACCGCCAGGGCCGCCGCCAGGACCGCCCTGGGGCGGCGGCGACTTCTGCCGCTGGGTGCGCACGAAGAAGCGCGGACCGTTGTCGGTGAGGATCGAGATGCGCTCGACCGGCAGGTTGAGCTCGCGGCCGATGGCGGCCTTGAACTCGGCCCGGCGCGGGGAGTCGTCGTTGTCGAGCTTCATGCCCGAGCGATGACGGATGACCAGGGGGCGTCCGTCGCGCGGGTGCACGATCTGGCCGGTCTTCAGCGCCCGGGTGATCTCGCTGAGGCGATAGAACTCGGGCGGGGGCGGCGGAAGCGTGAAGATGACCCCGATGGCGATCAGCTGCGCCGCCACCAGGGTGACGATCACAAGTCCCAGGGCCTGGGCGAACAGGGGAGCGTCGCGTCGCCCCGGGACTGCGAACTTCATGGCGTGCGAGTGACCTTGGGCGTGAACATGTAGCCCTCGCTGCGGATCGTGCGGATCAGTTCGCCGCCGCCGCCGTCGTCCAGCTTGCGCCGCAGACGGCTGATCTGGACGTCGATCGCGCGGTCGTAGGCGTCGCTGTCGCGGCCGCGGGCCAGGTCCAGCAGTTGGTCGCGGGTCAGGACCCGTTGCGGACGC
Source organism: Caulobacter sp. SRI_008 (assembly GCF_057586355.1). NCBI lineage: Bacteria > Pseudomonadati > Pseudomonadota > Alphaproteobacteria > Caulobacterales > Caulobacteraceae > Caulobacter > Caulobacter sp. SRI_008. Next base: position 75,071 of record NZ_JBYCZS010000003.1, on the reverse strand, counting down.
TCGACGAAGGCGCGCAGCAGCGAGAACTCGCCGCTGGACAGGTTCACGACCACCGACTGCGGCGAGCGCAGTTCGCGGCGGACGAGGTCGAGACGCCAGCCGGCGAATTCGCAGGCCGCGCCCATGGTGTCGTCGCTCGAGCGCGGCTCGGCGCGGCGACGCAGGACGGCGCGGACGCGGGCCAGCAGTTCGCGCGGGTTGCACGGCTTGGGCAGGTAGTCGTCGGCGCCGAGTTCGAGGCCGACGATGCGGTCGGTCTCTTCGCCCATGGCCGAGAGCATGATGATGGCGGGGCCGTCCTGCGCCGCGAGGCGGCGGCAGATGGCCAGGCCGTCTTCGCCCGGCAGCATGACGTCGAGCACGACGAGATCGACCGGACCCTTTGCGAGGGCCTGTTCCATCGTGCGGGCGTCCTGGGCGCTGTCGACGACATAGCCATGGCGGACGAGGAAGTCGGACACGACGTCGCGAATGCCCGGATCGTCATCGACGATCAGGATGCGGGCGCCGGCGCCCTTGGTGGTGTCCGCGACAGCGGCGGACTGTGCTGTGGTCGGGGAGGTGTCCATGACGGTCGTCCTTTCATGCCCCTGTCACCGTCAGATTTCACGCTTGCAACAGGCGCGCAACCTGATCGTGACTCCCTAGCGTCAAATCGCCACGGAGCATTTTCCATGAACCGACTCGCTACCGCCGTCTTCGGCTTGTCCCTGCTGGCCGCCGGGGCGGTCCATGCCCAGCCAGGCCAGGGCGGACCTGGGCGCGGCCCGGACGCCGACGGCGACGGCGTCGTCACCGCCGCCGAGTTCGAGGCCTCCGCCCTGCAGCGCTTCGAGCGTCTGGACGCCAACAAGGACGCCGTCGTCGACGCGGCTGAGATCGAGGCGCTCAAGAAGCGCTTCGAGGAACGCGAAGGCGGCAATGGCGGCCCGAGCGGGGGTCCGCCCGGGGGCTTCGGCGGCCGGATGCTGGCCCAGCTGGCCGCGCAGGACGCCGACCAGGACGGCAAGATCACCAAGGACGAGGCTCTTGCCGCCGCCCGCGCCCAGTTCGCCAAGGCCGACAACAATCACGACGGCAAGCTGACCGGCGACGAGTACCGCATGGGACCGCCGCCTCAGCGGTAGGGTTCAAGCGAAACCTCGCCCTTCGACAGGCTCAGGGTGAGGTTTCTACTGCACTGTCGTCAGATTGGTCCTCATCCTGAGCTTGTCGAAGGACGAGGACCACGCAGCTACCCCGGCGAGCGGTTCACCGGAGCCGCGTAGCCGGGTCCCTTCATGGCGGCGACCGCACGGTCGCCGACAAAGGGATTGTTGCGGCGCTCGGCGCCGAAGCTCGACATCGGGCCGTGGCCCGGCACGAAGCGCACGTCGTCGCCCAGCGGCCACAGCTTGCCGGTGATGGCGTCGATCAGGTCCTGGTGGTTGCCGCGCGGAAAGTCGGTGCGGCCGATCGAGCCCTGGAACAGCACGTCGCCGACCTGGGCGAACTTGGTCTCGCGGTGGAAGAAGATCACGTGGCCCGGCGTGTGGCCCGGGCAGTGCAGGACCTCGAACTGGGTCTCGCCCAGGGTGACGACGTCGCCGTCCTCCAGCCAGCGGTCGGGCACGAAGATGCGGGCCTCGGGCACGCCGTACATCTCGCCGCTCTCCTGGATGCGGTCGATCCAGAACTGGTCGTCCTTGTGCGGGCCTTCGATCGGAACGCCGGTCCTGGCCTTCAGCTCGGCCGCGCCGCCGGCGTGGTCCATGTGGCCGTGGGTGATCCAGATCTTCTCCAGCGTCAGACCCTGGTCGGCCAGGGCGCGCAGCAGGCGGTCGACCTCGCCGCCCGGATCGATGACGGCGGCCTTCTTGGTCTTGGAGCACCAGACGATCGTGCAGTTCTGCTGCAGCGGCGTGACCGGGGCGATGACGGCGCTGATCGGCGACGGGTTGGTCACGGGGGCGGGCTCCAAACGAAAACGGGCGGGACCCGAAGATCCCGCCCGTCTGAACTAGAGGCTATGGCCTCAAGATCAAGACCGTTCCTCGGGCGAACCCGGGGCCGGAGCGCCCGGCATCGGCGGAACCGAGGTGCCCGGCGCCTCGGCGGCCAGTTCCGGCACGTCGATCAGGCCGCGGCCCAGGTGGCTCTTGCGGATGCCGTAGGCCAGGTAGATCACCAGGCCCAGGGCGCCCCAGATCGGCAGCACCAACATCGCTTCCAGCGGCAGGTTGAAGTAGAGCGCCGCGCAGCCAACCATGGCCAGCGGACCCACGACCCAGACCAGCGGCGTCTTGAACGGACGGTGGCGCTTGGGATCCTTCACCCGCAGCACCATCACCGCGATCGCCACCATGAAGAAGGCGAACAGGGTGCCGGAGTTGGAGATGTCGGCCAGCTGGCCGACCGGGAAGAAGGCGGCCGCGATCGCGACGAACACGCCCGTGACCATGGTCACGATGTGCGGCGTCTTGAACTTCGGGTGGATGGCCGCGAGCTTCTCCGGCAGCAGGCCGTCGCGGGCCATGACGAAGAAGATGCGGGTCTGGCCGTAGATCATCATCAGGATGACCGAGGGCAGGGCCAGGTTGGCGGCCAGGCCCAGCAGGTTGCCGACGACGGGCCAGTTGATCTCGCGCAGCACGTGGGCGAGGGCTTCGTTCGAGCAGACCAGGCTGTCCTTGTTGGCGGCCAGCGAGCAGGCGGCCTGGAAGGCGGCCGAGCCGGGCTGGATGGCCGAACCGTCGGCGCCGAGCACCGGCTGGGCGCCGATGGCGCCGATCGCGCCGGAGGCCACCAGCAGGTAGAAGACGGTGCAGAGCGCCAGGCTGCCGATCAGGCCGATCGGGACGTTGCGCTGCGGGTTCTTGGTCTCTTCGGCGGCCGTCGAAACGGCGTCGAAGCCTACATAGGCGAAGAAGATCGAGGCCGCGGCGCCGACGATGCCCATGCCGCTGGTGCCCTCGGGGCCGAACCAGCCGTTGGGGGCGAAGGGCGAGAAGTTGCCGCTCTTGATGGCCGGGATGGTCAGCACGATGAAGGCGGTCAGGGCGGTGACCTTGATGGCCACGAGCACGGCGTTGACGCGGGCGCTTTCGGTGGTGCCGATGACCAGCAGGGCGGTCACGGCCAGGGCCACGACGATGGCCGGGATGTTGACGATGCCGGCGCTGAAGTCGGCGACCGGGATGAAGCCGTGCATCGACCAGGCCGGACCGGCTCTAAGCAGGGCTGGCCACTGGAAGCCCAGGGCGTTCTCGATAAGGCCGAGGAAGTAGCCCGACCAGCCGGCCGACACGGCGCTGGCGGCGACGGCGTATTCCAGGATCAGCGCCCAGCCGACCATCCAGGCCAGCGGCTCGCCCATCACGGCGTAGGAGTAGGTGTAGGCCGAGCCCGAGACGGGGACCATCGAGGCCAGTTCGGAGTAGCAGAGCGCGGCGATGGCGCAGACGGCGCCGGCGATCACGAAGCTCCAGATCATCCCGGGGCCCGCCTTCTGGGCGGCCGCAGCGGTCAGAACGAAGATCCCGGTGCCGATGATCGCGCCTACCCCCAGCAGCGTCAGCTGGATCGGTCCGAGCGAGCGATGAAGGGATTTTTTCTCAGCCGTCGCTAGGATCGCATCAAGCGATTTTACGCGCCACATAGTTCCTCCTGGATAGGCAAGACTCCCCCCCGGGGGTCGCCTTTAGAAAATTTTGCGGACGGTGACCCGTTTATGAGCATGGGGTCAAGGCCGCGCCGCCGAAGCGCGTAAATGTTCTCCCGTGGGCGGGCTAGTCCAGTCCTGCTTGGCGTTGATCCCCAGCCCAGCTAAAGCCGGCGCGATGCTGCCCATTTTTCAGGCCATTCCCGCGCTCAAAGGCGCCTTGAGCAACCGCGAGACCGCCGTTCTCGTCGCCCCGCCCGGGGCGGGCAAGACCACGGCCGTTCCCTTGGCGCTGCTGGGGGAATCCTGGGTCGGCGAGGGCAAGATCGTCATGCTGGAGCCGCGCCGCCTGGCCGCCCGCGCGGCCGCCGCGCGCATGGCCCAGACCCTGGGCGAGGCCGTCGGCGAGACGGTGGGCTTCCGCGTGCGCCTGCAGTCGAAGGTGTCGGCCAAAACGCGCGTCGAGGTGGTCACCGAGGGCGTCTTCACGCGGATGATTCTCGACGATCCGGGCCTGGACGGCGTGGCCTGCGTGATCTTCGACGAGTTCCACGAGCGCAGCCTCGACGCCGACCTGGGCCTGGCCCTGGCGCGCGACTCTCAAGGCCTGCTGCGCGACGACCTGAAGATCCTCGTGATGTCGGCCACGCTGGACGGCGCCCGCGTCTCGGCCCTGCTCGGCGATGCGCCGGTGGTCGAGAGCCAGGGGCGGATGTTCCCGGTCGAGACCCGCTATCTGGGCCGCGACGACCGCCTGCGGCTAGAGGAGCGGGTCGGCCGCGCCGTCGAGCGGGCGCTGGCCGAGGAGACCGGCAGCGTGCTGGTCTTCCTGCCGGGCCAGGGCGAGATCCGCCGGGCCGAGAGCTGGCTGGCCGAGCGCCTGCGCCGGCCCGACGTCGATCTGGCCCCTCTATATGGCGCGCTGGATCCGGCCGAGCAGGACCGCGCCGTGCAGCCCGCGCCCGCCGGCCGCCGCAAGGTGGTGCTGGCCACCTCGATCGCCGAGACCAGCCTGACCATCGAGGGCGTGCGGGTGGTGATCGACGCAGGGCTCTCGCGCGTGCCGCGCTTCGATCCCTCCAGTGGCCTGACCCGGCTTGAGACCGTGCGCGTGGCCCGCGCCGCCGCCGACCAGCGCCGGGGCCGCGCCGGCCGCACCGAGCCGGGCGTCTGCTACCGCCTGTGGGACGAGCCGGAAACCCGGGCCCTGACGCCCTTCGCCCGGCCCGAAATCCTGGAGGCCGACCTGTCGCGTCTGGCCCTGGACCTGGCCCGCTGGGGCGCCAAGGACGCCGAGGGCCTTGCGTTCCTCGATCCGCCGCCGCGCGCGGCCTTCACCGAGGCGCGGTCGCTGCTGACGCGCTTGCAGGCGCTGGACGCGGCCGGCGGGCTGACGGCGCACGGCAAGGCGCTGTCGAACATGCCGCTGGCCCCGCGTCTGGCCCATATGGTCGCTCGCGCCGCCGCTTCGGGCCAAGCCCACCGCGCCGCCGAGATCGCCGCCGTGCTCAGCGAGCAGGGGCTGGGCGGGCGCAGCGTGGATCTGCGCCAGCGGCTGGAGGGCTTTGGCCGCGACCGCACGCCTCGGGCGCGTGACGCCCGCGCCCTGGCCGAGCGCTGGTCGCGTCAGGCGGGCAAGCCGAGCGGGGCCGATCCGCTGGATGACGCCCTGCTGCTGGCCGAGGCCTATCCCGAGCGGGTGGCCCGGGCGCGGGGCAAGTCGGGCGAATACCAGATGGCCAGCGGCCGCGGCGTCTATCTGGAGCCGACCGACGCCCTGGCCCGCGAGACCTGGCTGGCGGTGGGCGAGCTGGGCGGCGGCGAGGCCCGCGACCGCATCCTGCTGGCCGCACCGCTAGACGAGGACGCCTTGCGCGCCGCCTTCGCCGACCGCCTGCTCGCCGAGGACCGGCTGGAGACCAGCGGCGGCGGCAAGCTGCGCGCCAAGCGCCTGCTGCGCCTGGGCAAGCTGGTGGTCGACGAGAAGATCATCGACAAGCCCGACCCCGCCCTGATCGCCGGCGCCCTGGCCGACCAGGTGCGGGCCGACGGCCTCGCGGCCCTGAAGCTGGGCGAGCGGGGCAGGGGGCTGCTCGACCGCGTGGCCTTCCTGCGCGCCAATGACGGCGAGGCCTGGCCGGACCTGTCGGAAGCGGCCCTGGTCGCGCGGCTGGACGAATGGCTGGAGCCGCTGCTGGCCGGCCGCTCGTCATTGGCCAGCCTCGACGAGGGCACGCTGGAAGCGGCGATCAAGACGCTGATCCCGTGGGACATGCAGGGCAGGATCGAAGCCCAGGCCCCGGCGCGCTTCACCGCCCCGACCGGCTCCAGCTTCGCCATCGACTACGCCGCCGAGGGCGGTCCGCGCGTCGAGGTGCGGGTGCAGGAACTGTACGGAATCGCCGAACACCCGGCCGTGGCCCACGGCAAGGTCCCCCTGACTCTCGCCCTGCTGTCGCCCGCCCACCGCCCGATCCAGATCACCAAGGACCTGCCGGGCTTCTGGAAGGGCTCCTGGCGCGACGTGAAGGTGGAAATGAAGGGCCGCTATCCCCGGCATGTGTGGCCGGACGACCCGGCCAGCGCCGCGCCGACGACACGGGCTAAGCCTCGGGGGACGTGAGGGGCGGCTGGCGGCGCCGGCCCAGGTGAACGCCTACGCTATTGCGCTTGATCGGCGGTCAGCGCCGTCTTCACGCTGGCGTCCGGAGCGCCGGCCATGGCGTCGCGGCGATCGGCCTCTTTCTGCTTGTCCTTCTTGGCTTGATCGTGATGCCACTTGATCGAGAAGAACATGCCGACGCCCAGCACGATGATCTTGAGTGGGAAGAAAACGATAGGAAACAGGTTTTCCCAGTCCACGACTTCACTCCACAAAGATTTTCGAAAACGCGCGGGTCGCTTTTCTGACGCGCGGGCTGTCTATCAATTTTGTCCGTTCAGGTGTCGTGGACAAAGTGTCCAATCGCGACAATCAGCCTGGCGCTGGCTTCCACCTCGGAGCGAGTGTGGGTTGAGGCGCGGGGTCAGGAATTGCACCGCATCGGGCCTCAGCCCCAGGCTGACGCTTTGGTGACTCCAGTCGGGCCAACGCCGCCTTTGGAAGGCGGTTAGCGTGCCGCCACAACCGCCTGCAGATCGGGAACGTCGTAACGTAAACCTGGATCGAGCTGTTCGAACAGCAGGTGAAGTCGTCGCCGATGCTGCGCGCCGCCTGACGAGGCCGCGCGTACGAGCAGCTCGCGCATCCAGCCCAGCTCTCCGTCCGCTGGCAAGGCTTTGATGTCGCGCGCTACGACCTCGACCATATACCGGGCAAAGCCATCGCCTATGGCGTTCGATGCCAAGACCGCGCGCAGGCTGCGGCCAAGCGCAATAGCCGCCGACTTAGGGATGTGGCCAGAGTCGGGCTGCAGGCCGGGCGCGGTCCGGCGGTGTATGGAATCCTCGGGCAGGTGACGAACCATCTTTGCCCATTCACCCAACATGTTGAATGCCGAATAGATCAAGCGCGCCGCCAAGGTCGGGAACTCGTCATCGATGTCCACACCGGGGCCAGTCTCGTCATAGGCTTGAGCCAGGCGGTCGACGATCATAGGCACATAGTCGAGCCACATGTTGTAGCCGTGCGCCTGGTGCGCGGCCTCGGTCACCATGAGGTTGAAGAAGCTAAAAGCAGCGAAAACCGGGTCGCGCCAGCAGGTCTCATTGAACCGCTCGTCGGGTTTGCTCCGCAGGCTTCCTAGATAAGCATTTTGGGGATCGACCCGCAGGACAGCCAGCGCATGATCACCAATCGGCTTCCAGGCACCCAGCCTATCGGCTCGCTCGATGTCGCCAAACAGGTACTGAAGCAGGCGAGCGCTGTCGGGAATTACATACCGGCAGGGACCGCGGGTCTGCTGGGTCTGCTCCAGTTCTTGGTGTAGTGCGCTGCCGGGCCTTTCGATCAGGCCGCCAAGATAGAGGTCGGAAAAGTCGACCGGCGTGAAGGTCTGCATGCGCAACAGGGCGATCCCAAAATAGGGCCGCATCTCGATCAGGTAGGTCCGAAGGCCAGGACTATTGAAAAGTATACGCACGACGGCTTCGGCCGCTTCCTGCGCGCCGTTTTGGCGAGGTGTAAGGACGCCCAGCCAGCCGACGATGGGCAAGACTCGACGCCAAGACGCCCAACCGATGTCGGGCTTCTGGGGGCGGTGATCGAAGATCGCCTGCCTACGGCCTTTCTCCGTATAGCGCAGTCGCCAGACGGAGCACTGGTCGGCCAGTCGCTGGAGGTAAAGTTTCCGCCGAGCCGCCGCATCGACGAACGGCAGGTACGGTTCGATGAAGGCGATAAGTTCGGCATAGCGCTGTTCATAGATCAGCGTCTCGGACAAGCGCGCGATGGCCTTAAGCGCGCCCGCCCCCGGCCTAGCTAGGTGGTGCAACGTCCAGGCAACCGCCATCCAGACCAGCACGACTAGGAAAGCGGCTTGCGGCGGCCGCACGCCGCCCGTCTCCGGGATGATCACCGCCGCGCAGATGTTCGACCAGGGCAAGACGCAAGGCCGAGCGACGACGTCGAAGAACTCAAGATAGAGAACCAAGCCAAGGGCCGCCACCGCCACCGGTAGCTGAATCCAAAGCGCCAACCGAGCGCGTAACCTCGGCACGGCCGGCACGACAGCGTAGATTGCCGCAGCCAAACCCAGCACAGTCAAAACCCCGTCCAGGGTCATGCCCTAGTGATCTCCAGATCGACTCATAGTTTTCGGCTAAGCTTAGCGCAAGGAATGGGCGATTGGCGCGCGATATGGAAGATCGCCACATCCACTATGGTCATGAATACAATCCCTCGGCGGTCGGATTTTTGGCGGGCTTCGAAGGAAGAAGCGACGGCTATCCGCCTGCGCGCGCGGCGGCCCCCGTCCAGTTTCTGAGCGATCTGAAAGTCCGCAACTGGCGCGTTGCTGCCGTTCGAGCCGCCCGTTTTCGGCGACGGAATCTACTAGGGAAGCGATGAAGGCGGAGAATGGAGGGCAATCAACTCCCCCCCGCAACAAACCACCCCGCCAGCCTTGCCTTCCCCGACCCCCACGGTGCATGAGGAACCCCTGAAACGGCGAGGCCTGCTTCGCTGTCCCGCACTAACCGGCCTTCCGGCGACGGAGGGAGGACAAGAGACATGACCGAAGCTGCTTCCAAGACCATCAAGGGTCGCACCGGCGACTGGGAAATCGTGCTGGGCCTCGAGGTCCACGCCCAGGTGGCCAGCAAGTCCAAGCTGTTCTCGGGCGCGGCCGTCGGCTTCGGCGCCGGTCCCAACGAGCAGGTCAGCCTCGTCGACGCGGCCATGCCGGGCATGCTGCCGGTGCTGAACGGCTTCTGCGTCGAGCAGGCGGTGAAGACGGGCCTGGGCCTGAAGGCGCAGATCAACCTGAAGAGCCGCTTCGACCGCAAGAACTACTTCTATCCCGACCTGCCGCAGGGCTATCAGATCAGCCAGTTCGACCAGCCGATCGTCGGCGAGGGCGTGGTGGTGGTCGAGCGCGACGACGGCACGACCTTCGACGTGCGCATCGAGCGCCTGCACCTGGAGCAGGACGCCGGCAAGTCGCTGCACGATCAGGACCCGAACGCGACCTATGTGGACCTGAACCGCGCGGGCACGGCGCTGATGGAGATCGTCTCCAAGCCCGACATGCGCACCTCGGAAGAGGCGGCCGCCTACGTCAAGAAGCTGCGCACGATCCTCGTCTATCTGGGCACCTGCGACGGCGACATGGAGAAGGGCAACCTGCGCGCCGACGTCAACGTGTCGGTCTGCCGTCCGGGCGACTACGAGAAGTTCCGCGAGACCGGCAGCTTCAAGCACCTGGGCACGCGCTGCGAGATCAAGAACGTCAACTCCTACCGCTACATCCAGCAGGCCATCGAGTACGAGGCCCGTCGCCAGATCGAGATCCTGGAGGACGGCGGCGTGATCGACCAGGAGACCCGCCTGTTCGACCCGACCAAGGGCGAGACCCGCTCGATGCGTTCGAAGGAAGAGGCGCACGACTATCGCTACTTCCCCGATCCGGATCTGCTGCCGCTGGTGCTGGACCCGGCCTGGGTGAAGTCGATCGAAGAGACCCTGCCGGAACTGCCGGACGCCAAGAAGGCCCGTCTGCAGAGCCAGTACGGCCTGTCGGCCTACGACGCCGGCGTGCTGATCATCGAGAGCGACCGCGCCGACTACTTCGAGGCCGCCGCGAAAGGCCGCGACGCCAAGCTGGTGTCGAACTGGGTGACCAACGAGCTGCTGTCGAAGCTGTCGTCGGGCGGCCACGAGATCGCCGCTTCGCCGCTGCCGTCGTCGGACATCGCCCAGCTGGTCGAGCTGATCGAGAACGGCACGATCTCGTCGAAGATCGCCAAGGAGGTCTTCGAGCACATGTGGGCAGGCGAAGGCCGTCCCGCTGAGATCGTCGAGAAGCGCGGCCTGGTGCAGATCAACGACACCGGCGCCATCGAGGCGGCGATCGACGAGCTGATCGGCGCCAACCCCGACAAGGCCGCGGCGGTGAAGGAAAAGCCCCAGGCCATCGGCTGGTTCGTCGGCCAGGTGATGAAGGCCACCGGCGGCAAGGCCAATCCGGGCACGGTCAACGACCTGCTGAAGGCCAAGCTGGGTCTCTGATCCTCAAGCCTTGCGGACAAAATGAAAGGGCCCGTCGCGCAAGCGGCGGGCCCTTCTCTTTTGGGGGACTCGAACAGACGCGCTCTATTGAGGCGTGGACGGGTCCTGCGGCGTCGCGGACGAGGAGGCGGCCGCGTCGTCGGCCGACTTCTTGTGCTTCTTGGCCTTCTTGGCGGGCTTGGCCGCGTCCTCGGCCGCCGGGGCGGTGGTGGTCGAGGTGTCGCCCGGCGCGGTGGCCGAACTGGGCGAAGCCGCGCCCGTGGCGCTGTCGGCCTGCGGCGTCGTGCTGTCGGTTGTAGCCGGAGCGGTGGTCGAGGCCGACGGATCGGTGGTGGTCGTGGTCGATGAGCCCCAGCTGCCGGCGCCGGTCGAGGGCGGGGTCTGGGACGACGGATCGGCGGGGGCCTGCTGGGCGAGGGCCGATCCGGCGTAACCGGCGGCGGCGAGGGCGAGGACGGCGGCGGTAATGCGCAAGCTCTTCATCGGTAAGCGCCTTCGTGGCTGCGGCGTCGGACTGTGACGCGGAGCGAACGCTGGGGGCGGCTTGCGGCCGAAATGACCCCGCAATCGGGCTTTGCGGCCGCATGCATGACGCGCGCGCGGCGAGCATGGCGCAAAAACGGCGCCCCAGGTGGAGTTCCCGGGGCGCCGCAAAAGCTTCTAAATGCCGTTCAGTGAACGGGAATCTAGTTGTTGATGATCTCGAAGATCAGGCCGGTGGCGATAGCCGCCAGCACGTAGTCGTTGCCGGTGCGGTACCAGTAGTAGCCGCGCGGCGGGTGACGCAGGTGGTAGCGGCCGTAGTCGTGAACCACATAGCCGCCGCCGCGATAGTAGGGCGGCAGGTAGCCGCCGCGGCGCCAGGCGCTGTAGCCGGGGCGATAGTCCTGACGGCCGTAGTAGTGGGCCGGCGGGGCGCCGTAGTACCAGCGGTTCTGGTAGTAGTAGCCGTTGTAGCGACGGTCATCCCAGCCGCGGTTGTCGCGACGGTCGTCACGTCGATCCCAGCGGCTGTCGCGGCGGTCATCGCGCCTATCGTCGCGGCGATCCCAGCGGCCATCCCTACGATCGTCCCGACGATCATCGCGGCGGTCGCCGCGGTCGTCATGACGGTCCCAGCCGCCGCGGCCCTGCGCCGAGGCGTCGGTGGCCATGGCGGCCATCGGGCCGGCGACCGAGGCCACGGCGGCGATGGTGAGCAACAGACGTTTCATGTGGACGTCTCCTTGTGGTCAGCGGTCGCCTTCCGGCGGCCAAGTCCCTCGACCTTGATGACCACGATGAGCTCCGCCGTCTGAACCCTCGCTGAACGGTCATGTCAGGATGCGTCTTGGCGTCGCGCACCCGCATGGCCATGTTGGCGCGCAAGAACAGAGGTTCTCGGGAGACGCGCATGACCAGCCCCATCGAACTGCACTATTGGCCCACGCCGAACGGCTGGAAGATCTCGATCGCCCTGGAGGAGATGGGGCTGCCCTACGAGATGATCCCGGTGAACATCGGCACGGGCGAGCAGTTCAAGCCGCAGTTCCTGGCCATCAGCCCCAACAACCGCATGCCGGCCATCGTCGATCCGCAGGGACCCGACGGCCAGCCGCTCTCGATCTTCGAGTCCGGCGCGATCCTGCAGTACCTGGGTCGCAAGACCGGCCAGTTCTATGGCGACAGCGAGCGCGACCGGGTCGGCATCGACCAGTGGGTGATGTGGCAGATGGGCGGCCTTGGCCCGATGGCCGGCCAGACCCACCATTTCCGCCAGTACGCCCCCGCCATCATCGCCGACCAGAGGCAGCTGGCCTATGGCGCGATCCGCTACACCAACGAGACCCACCGCCTGTACGGCGTGCTCAACAAGCAGCTGGCGGGGAAGGATTTCGTCTGCGGCCAATTGTCCATCGCCGACTTCGCGATCTGGCCGTGGGTCGTGCCGTGGAAAAATCAGGGCATCCAGATCGAGGAATTTCCGGATTTGAAGGCCTGGTTCGACCGGGTCGGCGAGCGTGACGCCGTCCAGCGCGGCTTCAAGCTGGGGGCGGAGCTTCGCGCCGGAGGCCTGCAAGCGTCTGGAAAAGCTGCGGAACAGGCCCGCAGTGTTCTGTTTGGTCAGCGGGCTCGTTAACCAACCATATACCGGAGTTTATCAGCCGTAACTTCAATGAACGAGGCGTGTATTCGCGCCTCGATTCATGATCTCTGCGCGCTTAACTATATGTTCAGCGAGCGAGGTTTTCTCTGTGTTCATGGCCGAGCTGAACCACTGGGGTGAGCTCGGGAGGACTGGGGAATTGAAGTCATGATGATGAGCATCGAACCGCCCGCCGCCGTGATGGGCCTGCCGCTGCCGAGCGCCGAGTCGACCGGCGACGAACTGTTCCGCATGGGCATGCTGTATTCGACCGGCCAGGGCGGCGCGCCGCTGGACTACGTCTCGGCGCACATGCTGTTCAACCTGGCCGCCATGCGCGGTTCGGTCGAAGCCAAGGTCTATCGCAAGGAACTGTCGCAAGAGATGGCCAGCGAAGAAGTCGCCGAAGCTCAACGCCAGGCGCGCGAATGGCTGGCTCACGGCTGAACCACGGTTCAGCCGTTCTACCTTCTCGGGCCGGACGCCTCTGGATCCGGCCGTGATTTCCGAGACTAGTTGCTTAAGCCGTTGATGGCGTAGCTGAAGCTGATCGGCAGCAGGTCGCGCAGATACTGCTGCATGAAGAGACCCGCCTCGGACGCACCGCTCCGGGGCACATAGACGATGTCGAAGCGGCGAAGAGGCACCAGGTCCACGCCGCGCGGATCGGTCAGACCCTGCAACAGGTTGGCCGTACGCATCATGGCCCGGCCGTCGGGGCCCCGCCGGATGATGATCACCTGGCTGCGCTTGGACGAGCTCTTGAAGCCGCCGGCCTGGATGACGGCCCGCAGGGCGTCGCCGTCGCCGGTCATGTCGTAGACGCCGGGATTGCCGACCTCGCCGCCGACGAACACCTTGAGCGGCGCCGTGCTCTTGACCGAGACCTGCACCTGCGGTCGCAGCAGCTGGCGGCCATAGGCCTGGGTCAGCGAGGTTTCCAGTTCCTCGATCGTGCGGTCGGCGGCCATGACCGGTCCGACCAGCGGCAAAGCGACGCGGCCGTCCGGCTGAATCACGGCCGACTTATTAAGCTCCGTGGCCGAAGGTACGCTCACCTCGATCTCGTCGCCCGGATAGAACCGGTAGGCGGGCTCGGCCTCGCTCCAGTCGGCGTAACCGATATTGGGAAACTGGCCGGTGGGCCGCGCGGCGGGCGTGATCGGCTCGCCGTCGATGTGGCCGCAAGCCGATAGGCCGCCGCTCGCGAGCGTCAGGGCCAAGGCGGTGGAGAGAGCGATGCGCCGATCCATGCGACGGTTCTTACCAAACATAGGTAACCAAACCTTAAGCCCGGAAGCCCCAGGGTTCGATTGAAGATTGGACCCATTGGATTCGCATGTCGACGAGCGCCTGGACCAGCGTGCCGCACGACCCGCCGTCGCGACGCGACTGGGCGGCCCGGGCCCGCTATGCGCCGACGGACTTCATCACGCTGCTATGGCGTGAGCGCTGGCTCATGCTCGGCGTGTTCCTGGTGATCCTGTTCCTGGGGGCGGCCTTCGCCTTCACCCTGAAGAAGACCTACACCGCCAGCTCCAGCCTGTTCGTGCGCCTTGGCCAGGAATACGTCTACGAGCCGCGTGCCGGCGACGCCGCCCGCGGCGCGGTGCCCGACGTCGACCAGGTGATCCAGTCGGAAAGCGAGATCCTGGGCAGCGGCGAACTGCGCGAGCGGGTGATCCGCAAGCTGGGCTTCGCCACCGTGTTCCCGGACGCCGCCGGCAAGTTCGCCGCGGCCAATCCCGAGCAGAAGCGCAAGATGATCGCCCAGGGGCGCGACAGCGTCGGCCGCAGCCTGAAGATCGAGACCGCGCCCGACAACTCGATCATCCGGCTGGCCTACCAGCACCAGGATCCGGAAACGGCCGAGAAGGTGCTCAACACCCTGCTCGAAGAGTACCTGATCTATCGCCGCAGCCTGCTGATCAACGATGACGACAAGGTGCTGTCGCGCCAGCGCGACAGCTTCCAGCAGCGCCTGGCCGAGACCGACACCGCCTACCAGGCCTTCCTGCAAAGCAACGACATCGGCGACTTCACCGCCCAGAAGACGGCCCTGACCCAGCTCCAGGCCCAGGTCGAGGGCCAGAAGTATTCGATCGAGGCCCAACTCCAGGACCGCGAGGGCCGTCTGGCCTCGGTGCAGTCGGAACTTTCGCGCACGCCTTCTGAGGCCGTGCTCTATCGCGACCAGGACATGTCGGCCTCTACCAAGCTGGCCCAGCTGAAGCTCGATCGCGAGAACCTGCTGTCGCGCTACCTGCCGACCGCCCAGCCGGTGCGCGACATCGAAGCCCAGATCGCACAGCTGGAGCAGGGCGTGGCCAGCGGCCGTACCAACGGCGAGGGCGCGCGCCGCAGCGGCCCCAACCCGATCTGGCAGACCCTGGCCTCGACCCGCAACGACCTGGCCGCCGAGGTCGCGGCCCTGAAGCAGTCGCAGGGCGCCTACGCCCTGCAGGCCCAGGAAGTGAACCAGCGCCTGCTGCGCCTGTCCGAGTTGGAGCCGGAGTTCAACCAGCTGACCCGCGACCGCGACGTGCTGTCGTCCAACGTCCGCGACTTCACGGTCAAGGAACAGCAGGACGAGGCCCAGCGGCAGATGTCGGCCGAGAGCAGCGACAACATCCGCATCGTCCAGCGCGCCGTCGCGCCGTCGGAGGGCAAGAGTCTGAAGAAGCCGGTGCTGGTGCTGGCCATCCTGTTCGCCGCCTTCACCGCCGCCTGCGCGGGCCTGGTGCGGATGCTGCTGCGCCCGGGTCTTCAGACCCCGGCCTCCGCCTCGCGCACCCTGGGCCTGCCGGTGCTGGCCACGGCCGGCGTCAAGCGAGCGGCCTAGAGGTTCGTTCCGGCATGGGCGATTTGGTCGCCTTTCGCGCGAACATGGTTAGGCATTAGTTTCTACGGTCTTCAACGCGCGGCGATTCGGACGAATGGTGGATTTGAACGTCGAGATGGCTGAACTGTGGGGGTCGCTTGGCGCCCCCGCGGCCGGCCGTGCGCACGTCGTCCAATTTGTCTCGGCCCGGCGGGGGGAGGGGACCTCGACGGCCGCCCGCGAGTTCGCTCGCTTCGCCGCCAAGCGCGCCGGCCGCCGCACCTGGCTGATCGACCTGGATCTCACCACCTCGCCGCAATACCAGGCCATCGCCGCCGATCCCGAGCGCTACGGCCCGCTGGGCTCGGGCGCGGCCGCCAGCCCCGACGGCTCGATGTTCTTCACCGTCCAGCCGCCGGCGCCGAAGCCGGACGGCGGGGTGTGGCCCGACGCCAAGTACGTGGCCGCCCACAGCGTCGGCGGGCCGCGCTTCTGGGTGACCCGCTTCAAGCGCGAGGCCCTGCGCGGCCGCCAGAAGGCCCACATCCTGCCCGGCGTCGAATACTGGGCTAGCTTGCGCCGGCACGCCGAGATCATCGTCGTCGACTGCCCGTCGGCGGACCGCTCGCAGGCGGCCCTGACCATCGCCCAGCACATGGACCAGACCGTGCTGGTGGTCAGCGCCCAGGAGGCCGACGTGCGGCCGCCGGGCCTGCTGCGCGACGCCCTGGCCTCGGCGGGCGGCCGCTGCGCCGGGGTGTTCTTCAACCAGGCCTCGGTGACCCCGCCGAGCTTCCTGCGGGCCATCCTGCCGTGACTTCGTCCTACGGCGGGCCGGTCAGCGTCGCGCCGCCGAGGCTCCTCTTCCCCCAGATCGCCATCTTCGTCGGCTCGGTGCTGCTGCTCCTGCTGTTCAGCGGCGGCTGGGAACTGCCGCTGGTGGGCGAGAACGCCGACGAGGCCGGTTCGGCCATCCTGCGCGTGGCCTATCTGCCGGCCTATGCCGCGGGCTTCGCCCTGATCGCCCTGGACCCGCGCAACAGCCTGCGCGTCTCCGTGCGCCAGCCGTTCCTGTTCGCTTTGATCGGCATCGTCTGCCTGTCGGTGCTGTGGTCGATCGCGCCGGACGTCACCACGCGCCGGGCCTTCGCCGTGACCTGCACCACCCTGTGCGGCGTCGCCCTGGCCGGACGCTTCCGCTGGCGGGAACTGGCCGAGGTGATGGCGGCTACCTTCGCGGTGCTGATCGTGGCCTCCTACGTGGTCTGTATCGCCGTGCCGCGCATCGGGGTGATGACCGAGCTCTTCCCCGGCGCCTGGCGCGGCCTGTGGCGTGAGAAGAACGGCCTGGGCGGCATGATGGCCTTCGGCTTCTGCATCCTGTCGGCGGCGGCCCTGCTGAACCCGCCGCGGGCCAAGCTGTGGTGGGGTTTCGCGGGCCTGGCGGTGGGCCTGGTGCTGATGTCGACCTCCAAGACCTCGCTGGTCTCGTTGATGCTGGGCGTGGCGGCCCTGGGCTTCGTGCTGATCGCCCGGCGCGGGCCGGCGGCGGGGGCGGCGGCGACCTGGACGGCGGTGACCGGCGTCGTGCTGCTGGCGGCCTTCCTGCTGCTGGCCTCGGACGTCTTCTTCGCCATCCTGGGCAAGGACGCCACCCTGACCGGCCGCACCAAGATCTGGAGCGCGGCCATGGTCGAGATCCAGGACCGGCCCTGGCTAGGCTATGGCTATCACGCCGTCTGGGGCGACAAGAGCGGCTGGGGGCCGTTCGCCTGGATCAGCAAGAACGCCGGCTTCCAGGCCCAGCACGCCCACAATTCCTGGCTGGAGCAGTGGCTGGGCATGGGCCTGTTCGGCCTGGCCGCCTGGGGGCTGTTCTACATCCAGACCATGGCCCTGGCCCTGCTGGCCGTGTTCCGCGACCGGGGCGCCTTGCTCGCCTTCCCGTTCCTCGTCGTCTACAGCCTGGTGGCCCTGACCGAGAGCATCGCGGTGGCCTACAACGACTTCCGCTGGGTGCTGTTCGTGGCCCTGGCGGCCAAGCTGGCGTTCCCGGATCGGGAGCTGGAGCGGTAGGGGACGTTTCTCGCGGCCCCTCTCTCATGGAGAGAGGGAGGGGCCCGCGCCGTAGGCGTGGGAGGGTGAGTGGGTAGGCGAAGCCCCTGGACGATCTTGGCGCTGTTGCGGGCGATGTGCCGGCACGCCGGCTGAAGGTGTAACCACTCACCCTCCCATCGCTCCGCGATGGGCCCCTCCCTCTCTCTAAGAGAGAGGGGATCGGTTGGTGGCGATGGCCCTAGATCTTCGACCACATCGCAGGCCGCTGTGGCGGCGGTCCCAGCCGGTCCAGGGTCGCCGAGCGCAGGGCGACGATCCCGCCCTCCAGCGCTCGCCAGGCCTTCATCCGTCCACTGACGACCACGCGCTCGTCCCAGGCCGAGGGGCCGGCGGCGACCACGTCGAGGCCGATCTGGCGGTAGACGCCGCGTGCCGCCGCGATGGCCCAGGCCGAGCGGACGGGCAGGTCGCGCAATCCCCAGCGGGCCGAGGCGTAGTAGGGCTCCGCCGCGTCCACGAGGCGACGGGCGAGGGCGGCGACATCGGCGCGGCGGGCGGGGTCGGTCAGCTGTTCGACCCGCAGGTCCAGTTCCGCCAGCCAAGCGCGGGGCACGTAGACGCGGTCGTTGCGGGCGTCCTCGACGATGTCGCGGGCGATGTTGGTCAGCTGGAAGCCCAGGCCCAGGTCCTGGGCGCGGCGCAGCGTCGGCAGGTCCTCGGCCGGCACGCCCATGACGATGGCCATCATCGCGCCGACCACCCCGGCCACGCCCCAGCAATAGGCCAGCAGGTCTTCCAGCGTCTCGTAGCGGCGGCCCTCGACGTCCATGGCGAAGCCGTCGATCAGATCCAGCGCGTAGCGTTCGGGGATGCTGCGCCCTAGGGCCACGGCCTGGAAGGCGGCGAACACCGGATCGGTGGGCGTCTCGCCGGCCAGGGCGGCGCGGGTCTGGGCGTACAGGGCCTCCAGCCGCGCCGGGGCGTCGGCGACCGGGCTCATGCCGTGGCCCAGCGTCTGGCCGTCGATGACGTCGTCGCAGTGCCGGCACCAGGCGTAGAGCATCTCGGCGTCGGCGCGTGTCTCGGCGTCGAACAGCGCCGCGGCGGCGGCGAAGCTCTTGCTGCCCTTCTGGATCGCCTCGCGGCTTTGCGCCTCGATATCCTGGGCTTCGAGCGCGCTCATTCGGCGGCCGGGGCCAGGGTGGCGAAGTCGTCGATCATCAGCCCGGCCGTGGCCTTGGCGCTGCCGACCACGCCCGGGATGCCCGCGCCCGGATGGGTGCCGGCCCCGACGAAATAGAGGTTGGGGATCACGTCGTCACGGTTGTGGGTGCGGAAGAAGGCGCTCTGGGTCAGGATCGGCTCCAGCGAGAAGGCCGCGCCCTTCCAGGCGTTGAGGTCCTTCACGAAATCGTCCGGCGTGATGAAGCGGCTGGTGACCAGATCCGCCGAAAGCCCCGGAATGTAGTGCTTTTCCAGATAGGCCAGGATGCGGTCGCGGTACTTGGGGCCCTCGACCGACCAGTCGATGTCGGCGGTCTGCAGGTTGGGCACCGGCGAGAGGGCGTAGAAGGTCGAGCAGCCCTCCGGGGCCATGGCCGGGTCGCTGGCGGTCGGGTGGTGCAGGTAGAGCGAGAAGTCCTCGGCCAGGGCGTTCTTGCCGTAGATCTCGCCGATCAGCTCGCGATAGCGGTTGCCGAAGCAAATGGTGTGGTGGCGGATCTCTGGGTGCTGGGTCTTGAGGCCGAAATAGACCACGAACAGCGACGGGCTCCAGCGCTTGGCTTCCAGCGCCTTGCCGACCTTCTTGCCGCGCGGGTCCTCGCGCAGCAGGTGGCGGTAGGTGTGCATGACGTCGGCGTTGGAGGCGACCGTGTCGAAGGCCTCGAAGCCTTCCTTGGTGATCACGCCGGTGACGCGGCCCTCGCGCATTGCGATGCGCTCGACCGGGCGCGACAGGTGCAGCTTGCCGCCGAGATCCTGGAACAGCTGGGCGAGAGCCCGGATCAGGGCGTGGGTGCCGCCGCGCGGAAACCAGACCCCGCCGCGCCGCTCGAGCGCGTGGATCAGGGCGTAGATCGACGAGGTGGCGAAGGGGCTGCCGCCGACCAGCAGGCTGTGGAACGACAGCGCCTGGCGGACGTGCTCGTCCTTCACGAAGCCGGCGACCTTGTCATAGACGCTGCGCCAGGCCTGCAGCTTCATCAGCGAGGGGGCGGCGGCGATCATGCTGCCGAAGTCGAGGAACGGCACGGCGCCCAGCTCGACATAGCCCTTCTGGTACAGCTCTTCGGAATAGTCGTGAAAGCGGCGATAGCCTTCGACGTCGGCCGGATTGCGGGCGGCGATCTGGCGGTCGAGGCCTTCCTGGTCGTTGACGTAGTCGAAGACGTCGCCGTCTTCCCACAGCAGGCGATAGAACGGATCGACCGGCAGCAGCTCGACATAGTCCTCGATGCGCTTGCCGGAGAGCTCAAACAGCTCCTTGAGGCAATCGGGATCGGTAACGACGGTGGGGCCGGCGTCGAAGGTGAAGCCGTCCTGCTCCCAGACATAGGCCCGGCCGCCCGGCTTCTCGCGGCCCTCGAACAGGGTGACGTCGAAGCCCTGTGACTGGAGTCGAACCGCCAGGGAGAGGCCGCCGAAGCCGGCGCCGATCACGGCCGCCTTCGGACGGGGCGGGAGCGAGGCGTGGGCGTTCATGCGTCTTGTCCTCCAAACACGGAACTTTCGCGGATGCACTTCATGGCGGCCGGGATCGGCACCGGCGGCTTGCCGATCAGAATCCGCGCCTGATCGCGCCAAGTCAGTCTCGCGGCATAGAAGCGCTGAATCAGCGGCGCCGATAGCCGGTAGAAGCGCTCCAGCACCCGATAGCGCTCTTCCGGCGCGCAGGCGCGGAACAGCATGCGGTTCAAAAGGCGCAGGAACCGGCGCTTGCGCCACACGGCCTTGGACTGGCTTTCGACGCAGGCGCGCACCGTGGCGCTGGTGATGCGGGGCAGGGCGGCTATCTTGTCGGCCAAGCGCGCGGCGTCGGGCAGCGAGTAGCCGGTGGTCGGCTGGAACAGCGCCGCGCGCAGGCCGACCTCGGCTACCTGCGGCCGGGCTTCCGCCCAATAGGCGTCGATGTCGCCGCCCAGGGCGATGGGCAGCACGCCGTGCTCCTCGCGCTCGACCGCCTCGATGCTCCAGCCTTGGGTCTTGGCGTAGTCGGCGATGGCGTCGGAGAGGGCGATGCGGTCCAGCGCCGGTCCGTCGCTGTAGCGGGTGTCCTCGACCAGCAGGCGGCGGGCGTCGAGCGGCAGGACGTAGACGAAGCGGTAGCCGTCGGTCTGCGGCACCGTGGCGTCCATGATGATCGGGGCGGTCAGGCCGTGGGGCGCGGTAAGGCGCAGGTCCTGGCCGACGAACTTCTGCCAGCCCAGGGCCAGACGCTTGCTGCGCCGCGCGCCACGGCCGTCGATCACCGCGCCTGCGACGATGCGGCGGCCGTCGGCCAGCGTGACTTGATGCGGATTGACGTCGACGACCGAGATGTTGGTCCAGGCGTCGGGGCCGAGGGCGCGCGTGACCACCTCGTGCAGGCGACGCGAGGTGATGGCCAGATAGGGCGTGGGCAGGCGGCGGCTGTGGGCGGGGAAGCGCACCTCATAGCCGGTCCAGCGATGAGCGATCAGCGGCCGCAGCCAGCCGCCGATGGCGGCGTCGACGTCGGTCTCGAAGTGGCACCAGGTGTGCTGGCCGCCGATGGTCGCGCCGCGCTCCAGCAACAGCACGCGCAGGCCCGGCCGCAGCGCCTTGAGGCGCAGGGCGATCAGGCTGTTGGCCAGTCCGCCGCCCACCAGGACGACGTCGGCGCGCAACGCGGCGGACGGAGATTCCATCCCCTCGGCTCTAGCACGAAAGAATGACGTCCACGCCAGAGCGTTCGCATGAACTTGGCGCGGGTTCACCGGTTGCACCTGGGCGGGCGAGGGGATAGGGGAGCGCGCACAGGAGCGCCCCCACATGACCCAAGCCGCCATCATCGACGGGAAGGCCTTCGCCGCCCGCCTGCGCGAGACCATCGCCGCCGAGGTCGCCGGCCTGAAGGCCGAGCACGGCCTGACGCCCGGCCTGGCCGTGGTGCTGGTAGGCGAGGATCCGGCCAGCCAGGTCTATGTGCGCAGCAAGGGCGAACAGACCCTGGAAGCGGGCATGCATTCGGAAACCCACCGCCTGCCGGCCGAGACCTCGCAGGCCGAGCTGCTGGCCCTGGTCGAGCGGCTGAACTCCGATCCGGCCGTGCACGGCGTGCTGGTGCAGTTCCCGGTTCCCGACCACATCAGCCAGGCCGCCGTGGTCGCCGCCATGTCGCCCGACAAGGACGTCGACGGCCTGACCGTAGCCAACGCCGGCCGCCTGGCCAGCGGCCTGCCGGCCCTGACGCCCTGCACCCCGACCGGCTGCATGATGCTGCTGCGCGACCAGCTGGGCGACCTGTCGGGCAAGCGCGCCGTGGTCGTCGGCCGTTCGAACCTGATGGGCAAGCCGATGGCCCAGCTGCTGCTGGCCGCCGACTGCACTGTCACCATCGCCCACTCGCGCACCAAGGATCTGCCGGCCGTCGTCCGCGAAGCCGACATCGTCGTGGCCGCCGTCGGCCGTCCGCAGATGGTCAAGGCCGATTGGGTCAAGCCGGGCGCGGTGGTCATCGACGTCGGCATCAACCGCATCCCCAAGGACGACGGCAAGACCCGCCTCGTGGGCGACGTGGCCTTCGACGAGGTCAAGGAAGTGGCCTCGGCCATCACCCCGGTGCCGGGCGGCGTGGGTCCGATGACCATCGCCTGCCTGCTGGCCAACACGGTGCTGGCGGCCAAGCGGCTGAACGGGATCGGGGAATAGGGCTCAGACCCTCTCCCTGTGGGAGAGGTGTCCGCGAAGCGGACGGAGAGGGGAGTGGCTGAGGACTGTCAGCTTCTCGGAAGCTGAAAACGGGCCCCCTCCGGCGCTTCGCGCCACCTCCCCCAGAGGGGGAGGATCTTCCTCAGTCGGCCCGTCGGTAGACGATCAGCGACGACTTGCTGAGCTTCACGGTCTTCACCGGCCGATAGCGCCGCGCCAGCTCCGCATCGACGATGCGGACGACGGCGACGTTGAAGTCCTTGGCGCGGGGCGTGCGGTCGACGATGACGCCGGGGCGGGTCGCCAGGATGCGGCGCACTTCGGTCTCCTGGTCCATGCCGACGGCGCCGTGCTCGCGCAGCAGGTTCAGGTGGCCGGCGAACGGCCAGCGCGAGGGCAGCGGCGCGCCGGTCAGGTGATAGAGGATGCTGTCGCCGTTCCAGACCCAGAGGCCTTGCGACAGGCCCGGCCGGATGGCGGCCAGCAGCTGCCCCATCTCGTGCGCGTCGCCGCGCTTGGCCTTGCCCTTCACGAAGGCGACGCTGTCGGCCGTGACGCCCAGGGCGATGACGGCCGTGGCGATCGCGATGCCCAGCCGGCGCTGACGGGGCGCGAACAGCGGGGCCATGGCCAGGGCCAGCGGCGCCAGCAGCGGCAGGGCGTAGTGGTCGAAATAGGTGCCGAAGATCAGGTAGCCGCCCAGCGCCGCCGCCAGCCAGCCGATCGCGAAGCCGAAGGCCGTCCGGCCGCCGGGGCGGGTGCGCCAGCCGCCGATCCAGGCGGCCAGGCCGACCGCCAGAAGCGGCGGGGCCAGCAGGCGGGCGGCCTTCAGCAGGCGCGGCGCCAGTTCGGCGTCGCTGGCCTCGGCCCGCGCGCCGATCGACAGGAAGTTGGCGTAGACGAAGGCCTGGGCCTCGCCGCGCCAGGCGTAGAAACCCAGGGCCAGCAGGGTCGGCGCCAGGGCCAGGCCGATCCAGAGGGCGGCGTCGGCCGCCAGGCGCGTCCAGGATCGCGAGGCCCGCCACGAGACGCCCAGCAGCAGCACGCCAAAGGCGAAGCCCTCGAACACCACGGTGTATTTCAGCTGCAGGCCAAGGCCGATCAGCAGCATGGCCAGGCAGCCGAGGCGGCGGATCCTGCGCGGGTCGGCGTTCAGGGCCCGATACGCCGCCAGGGCCGCGCCGGCGACCAGCAGGTTGTAGAACACCGGCGCCTGGCCGCCCCAGCCGCCCGCCAGCGGCAGCATCAGGAGGTAGACCACGCCCGCCGCGGTCGCCGCGACGATCCCGGCAGCCGGGGCGGCGAGACGGGCGATCAGCAGGGCGGTTCCCGCAGCGAACAGGGTCGCGACCACTTGGTATTGCACGATCCCGTCGCCGCCGAGCAGGCGGATGGCGGCGTATAGCGCGAACAGTCCGACCGGCTTGCGGTCCCAGATGTCCACATAGGGCAGGGCACCGTGCAGCATGCGGTCGCCGACCAGCAGGTAGAAGTTCTCGTCGACATGGAGCAGCGGGTTGCCGAACTGCCAGGCGCGGATCGCGAAGGCGGCGGCGAGTAGCAGGCCGCCGGCCAGGATCCAGGCGCGGCGGTCGGAGGCGGGCGAAGCGGTCAGGCGCGGCTCTCCCCGGCCAGGGAGGAGGGGGCCTGGGTTTCGGCCTCGGGGCTCTCGGGAACGTCGCGCCAGGTGACCCGGCGCGAGGCGTGATAGTTCCACAGCGCGCCCAGCACCGCGCCGCCGGCCCCGGCCAGCGCCCAGGACGCGCCGATGGCGTTGAGGCCCGCGCCGGCCAGGTCGTTGATCAGCGCGCCGCCGAGGCAGGCGGCGTAGAAGCTGAGCAGGCCGCGCCACAGGGCCGCGCCGCGCAGGCGCTTGTCGCGGAAGGTCAGGACGTTGTTGAGCCCGAAGTTCCAGGTCATGGCCGCCAGTATGGCCAGGGTCTGGCCGCTCCAGAAGGCCATGTCGGCGGCCTGGGTCGCGCCCAGCACGCCCAGGTGGACGACGAGGCCGCTAGCCCCGACCGCCAGGAACTGGAAGAGCCGCGCCGAAAGGACGCCGTTGGTGCGCTTCTCGGCCAGCAGGCCGATCAGGTCGAAGGCCACCCGCAGGTCGAGCTTGGACTCGCCGCCGGCGCGCGGCAGCAGGGCGGTGGGGATCTGGGCCACGGCCGGGCGGCGCGTGCCCGAGGCGACCACGTCGACCAGGATCTTGAAGCCGACGCCCGACAGGCGTGGGCGGACGGCCTCGTACCAGTCGCGGTTCATCAGGAAGCAGCCGCTCATCGGGTCGGCCAGGCGCAGGCCCAGCAGCAGGCCTGCCAGGTTGACGCCGCCCCGGCTGATGGCGTGGCGCACGCCCGACAGGCCAGACCCCGCGCCGTCGAGATAGCGGCTGGCCACGACGAGGTCTGGCTGCTGTGCGCTCATCCTGCGCAGCATGGCGCCGATCAGGCGCGGATCGTGCTGGCCGTCGCCGTCCATCACCGCCAGGGTCTGGCCGCGAGCGGCGTCCCAGCCGGCGATGGCGGCCGAGGCCAGGCCGCCGACGCCTTCGCGCTTGAGCAGGCGGATGGCGGGACGGCGCATGGCCACGTCCAGCACGGCCCGGGCGGTGAGGTCGTCGGCGGAGTCGTCGACGACGATGATCTCATGGAAGACGTCGGCGAGGTCGGCGCTCAGCGCCTCGAGCACGCCGCCGATGGCCTCGTGTTCGTCGAGGGTGCAGATCACCACCGAGACCTGCGGCCGGTTCCAGTCGGCGGCCGCGGGCGAGGCGGCGCGGCGCGCGGGACGGATGGTGGTGGTGTGCTGACCCATGGGAACGGCGCTCCGTTGGAAGGAGCGTCAGGTTCCCGGAGAACTCTGCCGGCAGTTTGTTGTGTTGGTATCGGGCGTCAGTCGAGCTTGTTACAGCCTTGACGCAAATGAGGATTCTGGCCGGCGTTATCCGGCCAGATATTCCGCCACGCGGCCTTCCAGTTCGACCGCCAGGGCGCGGCCGACCGGGTGCTCGTCGGTCTTGATCTCGTCGCGCACGCAGGCCTTGATCGCGTCGATGTGAGCATCGACCAGGAACATCGGCGCCTGCAGGCGGGTGGCCGGATCGTCGATCAGCTTGCACAGCGAGGCCGCCAGGCGCGTGATCAGCGGGAATTCGTAGGTGGCGCCCAGGCCCTTCAGGTCGTGAGCGCGGAGATAGAGGGTCTCGACCGTCTGGGCGGTGAGGCCGTCGGCCCGGACGCCCTGGCGGGCGGCTTCGAGCTTGGTGATCTCGTCGTTGAGCCATTGGGCGAAGTTGCCCGACAGGCTCTTCAAGGCCGCTTCGGCCTTGGCGATGGCGGCCATGTCGATACCGCCACGCCCGCCCACCTTGAGCTTGAGCATGTTCGGCACCTGGATAACCTCAGCGGGCTTATTCATCGGGTCGCCTCCCCGTCGGCGTTACTTCGGGAACGGTCACATGCCAGGCGTTAAGAATGAGTGAGATCGCGATTTCACCCACACGAAAGCTTACGCAGAGAACTGTTCGGTCAGCACACGCTCCTCGAGACTGCGGCCCGCGTCGAACAGCATCGACAGGGTCGAACCTCGGTCTTCGGAAATGTGCACCTCGACGACGTCGCGGACTTCATAGTTGTCGGCCACGGCGCTGACGGGCCTCTTATCGCATTCCAGGACCTCGAACGTCACCCTCGCGTTCTGCGGCAAAAGCGCGCCCCGCCACCGCCTGGGTCGAAAAGCGCTGATCGGGGTCAGGGCCAGCACCTGGGCGCCGATCGGGATGATCGGTCCGTGGGCCGACAGATTGTAGGCGGTCGAGCCGGCCGGGGTGGCCACCAGGGCCCCGTCGCAGACCAGTTCGCCCATCCGCACCTTGCCGTCGATCGAGATGCGCAGCTTGGCGGTCTGGCGCGTCTGGCGCAGCAGCGAGACCTCGTTGATCGCGAGCGCCCGGTGCTGGCGGCGGCGAGAATCGATGGCGACCATGGCCAGCGGATGGATGACGGCGCGCTCGGCGGCGTTGATCCGTTCCAGCAAGCCGTCCTCGCTGTACTCGTTCATCAGGAAGCCGACCGAGCCGCGGTTCATGCCGTAGATCGGCTTCTGGCTGAGGATGGTCTCGTGCAGCATCTCCAGCATGAAGCCGTCGCCGCCCAGGGCCACGACGATCTGGGCGTCCTCGCCGGCGTCGCCATAGCGGGCGGTCAGGCGCTCGCGGGCCTCGATGGCTTCGGGGCGGTCGCTGGCCTGGAAGGTCAGGCGAGTCGAGTAAGGCTGGGCTTGGAACATGCCGGCCCAAGTGGCGGGATCGCCCGGCGCTTGTCAAACAACGTGGGGAAAGACCTCGTCAGGCGGCGCTGACGGCCTGGCGGAAGGCCATGGCGGCGATGTCCGGACGGAACGGGCCGAAGGCGCCGCTGGCCTTGCGGGCGGCTTCCGCGCCGCCGCCGGGACGCCCGCCGTTCAGCTGGCGCACGTGCTCGAGGATGGTCGGGAAGACGCTGCGGTCGATGCCGACGGCCGAGCAGGCCAAGGCCAGCAGTTCGGGGCGGTTGCTGTCGATGGCGCGGCGCACCTGGCGCACGTCGAAGCGGCCCAGCCGCGCCATGGCGAAGACGAAGAGGGGCAGGCGGCCTTCGCGCAGCACCCGCAGCAGGTAGCCGGGGCGCAGCTGGCCGGCGGAGTCGAGCTTCTCGACCAGGGCCGCTTCCATCTCCTCGCGGTCGGCCTCGTCCTCGACGGACAGGGCGCCGACAGCGGTGGGCTGAAGGCCAAGGTGGGCTGCGTGGGTGGCCTCGTCGACGGCGGCGCGCAGCTTGACCGGGTCGAGCTCGAAACGCTCGGCCAGGGAGTCGCGCAGGGCGCGGCCGACCCATAGATAGAGCTGCTCGGCCAGCAGTGGCGACAGGCCGGGATGACGGACGAGGGGTGAGCGCAGGGCCACCACGTCCTTGGCGTGGCCGACCAGGCGACCCATGGCGTCCTGGCTGAGCTGGGCGGTGGTGTTGCCGGCCAGGGCGGTCAGCACCGCCGGCTCGGCCTGCGAAAGAATGGCCTCGACGACCGGGGCGCGCAGGCCGGGACGGCGGGCGACCTCGATCTGGTGCTCCAGCGTGGCCTGGACCAGCAGGCGGATCAGGTCGTGGTCCTGCAGCACCGGGCTGCGGGCGATGATCGGGCGGGCGATCTCGATCTCGTCGAGGGCCAGGATGTTGACCAGGGCCGACGGCGCCCAGGCCGCGTCGGCCAGACGTTCGGCCAGGCGCTGGCGGATGTCGCGCTCGGCCTCGACCACCAGGGTCATGAAGATCGAATCGAGCAGGATCTGGATTTCGGGCGCGGCGGGCTTGCCCTGCGCTTCGCCGGTCTCGCAGAGATCGATCACCCCGGAGAGCAGCCGTTCGCGATCTTCCGGCTCGCGGCTGCGGGCCAGGGCTAGAAGTTCGGCGGTCTGTACGGCTTGGCTCACGACCCTCCTCGGGCGCCAAACGAGACTATGGGCACCTTGGTGTTTCCAGATGAAAACATGCTTAAACTGGTCAAGCCACGGAACCGAGAGAATAGCGGCGCTCTGTCGCAGGTGAAGCGGGCGTCTTGAAAGAGGAAACGCGTATGGGGCGAGCACTGATCCTGGCGCTGGACCAGGGCACCACGAGCACGCGGGCGATCCTGTTCGACAGTGAAGGGGCCGCCGTGGCCGAGGCCGGGCGTCCGCTGCGCCAGAGCTACCCCAAGGACGGCTGGGTCGAGCACGACGCCGACGAGATCGCCGCCGCCTGCGTCGCCGTGATCCGCGAGGCGGTCGAGAAGTCCGGCGCCGACCTCGACGCGGTCGTGGCGCTGGGAATCACCAACCAGCGCGAGACGGTGGTGGTCTGGGACAAGACCACCGGCCGGCCGATCCATCCGGCCATCGTCTGGCAGGATCGCCGCACGGCCGAGGCCTGCGAGAAGCTGCGCAAGGACGGCAAGGAAGCCGAGGTCACGGCGGTCACCGGCCTGCTGCTCGACCCCTATTTCTCGGCCACCAAGATCGCTTGGCTGCTCGACAACGTGCCCGGCGCGCGGGCCAGGGCCGAGGCGGGGCAGCTGCTGGCCGGCACCATGGATACGTGGGTCATCTGGAAGCTGACGGGCGGGGCGCGGCACGTGACCGACGCCACCAACGCCTCGCGCACCCTGCTGTTCGACATCCAGGCCCAGGACTGGTCGCAGCCGATGCTCGACCTGTTTGGCGTGCCGCGCTCGCTGCTGCCGCAGGTGCTGGACTGCGCCGCCGACTTCGGCGAGGTCGGGGCCCAGGTGCTGGGCCGGCCGCTGCCGATCCGGGGCGTGGCCGGCGACCAGCAGGCGGCGCTGATGGGGCAGGGCTGCATCCGGCCGGGCGAGATGAAGGCCACCTACGGCACCGGCTGCTTCATGCTGATCAACACCGGGACGACGCGGCCGGTCTCGGCCTCGCGGCTGCTGACCACGGTGGCGGCGCGGGTGAACGGCCAGGCGACCTATGCGCTGGAAGGCTCGATCTTCGTGGCCGGCGCGGCGATCCAGTGGCTGGGCGAGGGGCTAGGGATCACCGGCGGTCCGCGCTCGGCCGAGGCCCTGGCCCGCTCGGCCAAGGCCGACCATGGGGTCGTTGTCGTGCCGGCCTTCACGGGTCTCGGCGCGCCCTGGTGGGACGCCAAGGCGCGGGGCGCGATCTTCGGCCTGACCCGCGACGCCGGCCTGCCCGAGATCGCTTCGGCGACCTACGACGCCTGCGCCCTGCAGAGCCGCGACCTGATCGAGGCCATGCGCGCCGACGCGCCGGACGCCTTCCTCGGCGAGGCCCAACTGCGCATCGACGGCGGCATGTCCAAGAGCGCCTGGTTCAGCCAGCGCCTGGCCGACCTGACCGGCCTGCCGGTGGCTCGGGCGAGCTACCAGGAGACCACGGCCTTGGGCGCGGCCCTGTTCGCGGGGCTGGGGGCCGGGGTCTACGATTCGTTGGAGACGGCCGCCAAGGCGCGCCCGGCGGCCGAGGACCTGAAGCCCGCCATGGCCGTCCACGCCCGCGAGGCGGCCTATGCCCGCTGGCTGGACTGCGTGCCGCGCGTGCGTTCCTGAGGGAGCGCCGCAAATCTCAAGACGTGTCGACAAGCGTCTCGCCAACCTGGGCGGGTATTGCTATGACATCGCTGTCAAAAGCAATAACCGCATAAGGGAGGCCTCACGCATGACCGCGACGCGCCGCACCGTCACGCTGGCTCTCGGAGCCGGCGCCGCACTCGCCGCCGGAGGCCTTTCCATGTCCGCCCAAGCCGCCCCGACCGTGGGCGCCATTCGTCGCCTGTCGCCAGCCCTCGACGCCGTGGTCGCGCCCGATACGAAGATCGAGATCCTGGCCGACGGCTTCGTCTGGTCGGAGGGGCCGGTCTGGGTGAAGGACGGTCAGTACCTGGTCTTCTCCGACGTGCCGGCCAACATCATGTACCGCTGGAGCCGGAAGGACGGCAAAAGCGTCTTCCAGCAGCCGTCCGGCTATGACGGCCCGCCGACCAAGATCTTCCGCGAGCCGGGCTCGAACGGCATGGCGCTGGACACCAAGGGCGATCTGCTGGTCTGCAATCACGGCTATCG
This sequence comes from Caulobacter sp. SRI_008, assembly GCF_057586355.1. NCBI lineage: Bacteria > Pseudomonadati > Pseudomonadota > Alphaproteobacteria > Caulobacterales > Caulobacteraceae > Caulobacter > Caulobacter sp. SRI_008. The sequence continues at coordinate 45,250 of NZ_JBYCZS010000003.1, read as the reverse complement.
GGCGATCACGAAGCTGGATTTGAAGACCAAGGCCAAGAGCGTCGTTGTCGACCGCTTCCAGGGCAAGCGCTTCAACAGTCCCAACGACCTGGCCGTGGCCAAGTCCGACGCGATCTACTTCACCGATCCCCCCTATGGCCTGGAAGGGCTCGACGCCTCGCCGGCCAAGGAGCTGAGCTTCAACGGCGTCTATCTGCTGCGCGCCGACGGCTCGCTGGCGGTGGTCGACGACAAGCTGACCTTCCCGAACGGCGTGGCGCTGAGCCCCGACGAGAAGCGCCTCTATGTTGCGGTCTCGGACCCGGCAGGGCCGGTGATCATGGCCTACGACCTGGGCGCCGATGGCCTGCCGACGTCGCGCAAGGTGTTCTTCGACGCCGCGGCCCTGCACAAGGCCGGCGGTCCGGGCCTGCCCGACGGCATGTGCCTGGACACCGAGGGCCGCCTCTACGCCACGGGACCTGGCGGCGTGCTGGTGATCACGCCGGCGGGCGAGCTGATCGGCGTCATCGAGACCGGCGGTCCGATCGCCAACTGCGCTTTCGGCGAGGACGGCAAGACCCTGTTCCTGACCGCCGACAAGACCCTGGCGCGGGTGCGGCTGAAGACGACCGGCCTGGTCTGGTAGCGAAAGAAGGGAAGGGCGAGGTGATGAACAAGCGCACGTTCCTGCAGGCCGGCCTCGCCGTCGGCGCCATGGCCGCCACGGCGCCGGCCGCCGCCCTGGCCCAGGCTAAAGCCGAGGGCCGCAAGCTGGGCTATGCGGTGCTGGGCCTGGGCTACTACGCCACCCAGATCATCATGCCGCGCTTTTCCGAGTGCGAGCATTCCAAGCTGGTCGCCCTGGTCAGCGGCTCGCCCGACAAGCTGGCCAAATACGGCGCCCAATACGGGATCGCCGAGGCCAACCGCTATTCCTACGAGACCTTCGACCGCATCGCCGACAATCCGGCGGTCGACATCGTCTATGTGATCACCCCCAACAGCCTGCACCGCGCCTTCACCGAGCGGGCCGCCAAGGCCGGCAAGCATGTGATGTGCGAAAAGCCGATGGCGACTTCGGTCGCTGATTGCGAGGCGATGATCGCCGCCTGCAAGGCCGTCGGCCGCAAGCTGATGATCGGCTACCGCAGCCGTTTTGAGCCGCACAATCTGGACGCCATCGCCCTGTCGCGTGGCGGGGCGCTGGGACCGGTGGCGACCATCGTCGCCGACCATGGCTGGACCGCCAGCGACCCGACCATGTGGCGGGTCAAGAAGGCGCTGTCGGGCGGCGGCAGCCTGATGGACATCGGCATCTACAGCCTCAACGCCGCCCGCTACCTGACCGGCGAGGAGCCGATCGCGGTCAACGCCATGGAATCGACCGACCGCTCCAATCCGGTGTTCGCCGAGGTCGAGGACACCATCAACTTCCAGCTCCTGTTCCCGTCGGGCGCGACCGCCAACTGCGTCTCGACCTACAGCGCCAACTGCAACCGCTACCGGGTGTCGGGGCCGAAGGGCTGGGTCGAGATCGATCCGGCCACCAGCTACGAGGGCCAGACCATGAGGGCCAATCTCGACGGGCAGGCCAGACCCCGCACGCCGCCGGCGACGAAGAAGAGCCAGTTCGCCGGCCAACTCGACCACCTGTCGGAATGCATCCTCACCGGCCGCGACCCGATCGTGCCGGGCGAGGAGGGGCTGAAGGACCTGCGGATCATCGAGGCCATCTACAAGGCGGCTCGCGAAGGCCGGACGGTGAAGCTGTGATGCGCCGCCTGATCCTCGCCGCGAGCATCGCGCTCGCCCTGCCGAGCCTGGCCTGCGCCCAGCAGCGCGTGGCCCTGTGGCCCAATGGCGCGCCGGGCTTCGAGGCCCGCAAGGCCATCCCCGAGCAGGCGGCCGAATACTGGGCCAAGTCGATCAACGATCCGTCGGTGACGGCGTATCTGCCGCCGGCCGACAAGGCCACGGGCGCGGCGGTGATCGTGCTGCCGGGCGGCGGCCACAAGATGTTGGTCATCCACCCGGAAGGGACCGACGTCGCCAAGGTGCTGAACCCGATGGGCGTGGCGGTGTTTGTGCTGAAGTATCGCCTCAGCCAGGAGGAAGGCTCGCCCTACACGATCGACCACGCCCGCCAGGACGCGGTGCGGGCCGTGCGGCTGGTGCGCTCCCGCGCCGCCGAGTTCGGGGTGGATCCGAAGAAGATCGGCCTGATGGGCTTTTCCGGCGGCGGCGAGGTTGTGGACCTGGCCGTCTACGGTTCGACGGCGAAGGACCCGAAGGTCGATGCGATCGACGCCGTCAGCGGTCGGCCCGACTTCCAGGTGCTGATCTATCCGGGTCCGACCGGCATTCCCGACAAGATCCCGGCCGATACGCCGCCCGCCTTCATCCTGGCGGCCGACGACGACGAGTGCTGCTCGGCCCCGCCGGTGGAGCTGTTGCAGAAGTTCCGGGCCGCCAAGGTTCCGGTCGAGTTCCACCTGTTCCAGAGCGGCGGCCACGCCTTCAACATGGGCTTCCGAACCGACAAGGCGGCCATCAAGGTCTGGCCCGAGCGCCTGCGCGACTGGCTGAGCGACAACGGCTGGACGGCGCGACCTTAAGTTCCGGTCAATCCAAGGATGTGAAGGTCGCCGCCGCCAGGGGAGGGCGTCTCGGGGACGGCTCGCTCCAGGTGCGGCGCGGATTGTACGCGCGGCGATTTCAGTGTCTGGAGTGCGTGACGATGACCGTGACCTTGTCGGGCCGCCCGGTGCGGCGCCAGGAAGACCTTTCCGCGACGACGCAATTGATCCTTTCGCTCATTCCCTCGGGCGCGGCCTGGCTGGAGTGGGCGATCAGCCCCGGCGCGCGGCGGTTCGACTATGTGGACGAGAGCGGACTGATCGCGGATCTCCAATCGGACCTTCATGGCGTTGGCCAGATCGTGCTGCCTGGGCTCGGCCTGGCGGTCAGCCCGCTGAAGCTGATGCAGATCAGCGCCGCTGACCTGAAGGTCCTGATCGCCGCCGAACAGACCGGGTCGGAACCCGACCTGGCCAAGGCGCGCAAGGTACTGACGAAGGCCGGCCTGCTGACCCTGGCGGACTATTGGACGGGCCGGGCCCTGCTGTCCGAGCTCGGCGTCGGCGACGCTTCGGTGTTCCAGTTCATGGACAGCCAGGGCCAGGCCGCGATCCTTGGACTGGTCGAGACGGTGCGGCGCGCTGGCCGGACCATCGCCCGGGAGGCGGCGCTGTTCGCCCTGGGCAAGGCCTGTTCGGCGGTGGAGTTCGCCGACCATGTCGAGATCTATGTCGGCCTGGTGGTGCGGGCAGGACAGACGGCGTCGACCTCGGAAGCGCGCATCGCCCTGGTCGAGGATGCGTTGGCGACGCTGCGGCCCTGGCTGTTCGAGCGACTCGAAGGGCCACTGATCGTCGGTCCGAAGGATCAGGTCACGGTCGCCCTGGCGCTTCGCAACTGGATCCTCTCGGGCAGGACCTTGGGCTTTGGCCGGTTATCCCTCGGGGCGCGTGAGATCGTCGCCTTCCAGGCGCAGGCGAACGCGGCCACGATCGTCGAGGCGGGGCGGGCCTTGACCAAAGCCGTGGCGGTCCTGCTGGACACCGTTCAGCTCCGCGGCGGCGTGGTGGAGCAGGACGGCGCCATGCGCTTCCGATTGCAGGATGACCGATACGTCGCGGAGGTCCGGCTCGACGCCGACGGCGCCCTGACCCTCGACCGCATCAGGGCCAAGGCCTAGTCGGCCGCGTCCACATAGGCTCTCACCCGGGCGAACAACTCCTCGAACATCGGCGTCGTCAGGCGTCCGGTGTTCGTGTTGAGGCGCGAGCAGTGATAGCTGTTGAAGATGCGGTAGGGGCCGGCCTGGAACTCCGAGCCGTGGCCGGGGATGCCGGCCGAGGCCTTCAGGCCCAGGGTCTTCAGCACGTTGCGGCGAGAGACGTCGCCCAGGGTGACGATGGCCTTGAGGTTGGGGAACATGTCCAGCCGCGCCTTCAGGAAGGGGCGGCAGGCGTTCTCCTCGGAGGTCTCGGGCTTGTTGCCGGGCGGGGCGCAGCGGACGGCGTTGGTCACCGCGCAGCCGACCAGCTTCAGCGAGTCGTCGATGCGCGCCTCGAACTTGCCGGTGGCGAAGCCGTACTTGATCAGGGTGTCGTAGAGCAGCGTACCGGCATAGTCGCCGGTGAACGGACGGCCAGTGCGGTTGGCGCCCTTGCGGCCGGGTGCCAGGCCCACGACCAGCAGGCGCGCGTCCTTGTCGCCGAACGACGGGGCCGGACCGTTGAAATAGTCCGGATAGAGCGCCTCGTTCTCGCGGCGATAGGCCACCAGGCGCGGGCACAGCGGGCAGTCGCGGGGCGGCTCGGCCGGGGAGGGGACGACCTCGCCGACGATGTTGGAGTGCTGCATGGCCTTTAAGTCTCAGTATTCGTCGTCGGCTTCGCGTTCGGCCGGGGTGCGGGCGTCGGCGGTGGTGTAGCGCTGTTGCGGCGCGCGTTGCGGGCGGCCGATGATGTTGCCCAGGTCGTTGAGGTCGACGAAGTTGTCGGCCTGGCGGCGCAGGTCGTCGCTGGTCATCGGCGGCTGGCTCTTCATCGTGGAGACGACGGTGACCCGGCGGCCCTTGCGCTGCACGGCCTCGACCAGGGCGCGGAAGTCGCCGTCGCCCGAGAACAGCACCAGGTGATCGACCGTGTCGGCCATCTGCATCATGTCCACCGCGATCTCGATGTCCATGTCGCCGCGCCAGCGCTTGCGGCCCTGGCTGTCGGTGTATTCGCGGGCCGGCTTGGTCACCAGGGTGAAGCCGTTGTAGTCGAGCCAGTCGACCAGCGGGCGGATCGGCGAATAGTCGTCGTTCTCGGCGATGGCGGTGTAGTAGTAGGCCCGCACCAGCAGGCCGCGCTTCTTGAACTCGTCGAGGAGCTTGCGGTAGTCGATGTCGAAGCCCAGCGCCTTGGCGGCGGAATAGAGATTGGCCCCGTCGATGAACAGCGCCAACCGCTCGGTCGGATAGAAGGTCACGGGTAAATCCTTGAAATATCGGCTTGATCGAAATGGTCTGGACGCGGCCGTGGTCGTCGCCCTCGGCTGCAATCTGCCTGGAGCCTATACGAGTCGCGAGGCCTTGTTGGAAGCGGCGGTTTCGGCGCTGGCCGGCGAGGGCATGGTGGTGGTCGCCCGCTCGGGCTGGTGGACCTCGGCCGCCTGGCCCAATCCGACCGGGCCGGCCTATCTGAACGGCGTCGTGCTGGTGGAGACGGACTTGGCGCCGGCCGAGGCGCTGGCGGCCCTGCATCGCATCGAAGCCGAGTTCGGTCGCGCCAGGGCCGAGCGCAACGCCGCTCGCACGCTGGACCTTGATTTGATCGCCCATGGACGGACGGTGATCGACGGAAACCTTGTCCTGCCGCATCCGCGCGCCCACGAGCGGCTGTTCGTCATGGGGCCGCTGGCGGAGGTGGCGGCGGAGTGGGTTCACCCGGTGCTGGGGCGGACGGCGGCGGAGTTGGCGGCCGAGGCGAGCGTGGGGTCTGACGCGCGGCCTGCTTAGTCGCACTTAACCCTTAAAATCCCCGCGAAAGCGGGGACCCAGGCTTTTTCTGAAACGTGGGGCGCTCGACGATAAAACACCTGGGTCCCCGCTTTCGCGGGGATTTTACGGGGAGAGGTACAAGTCACCACGCATAGCCGTGCAGCCGGATCTCCCGCGCGAAGATCTTCTCGATCCGTACGGCCTGGCGCAGGCTCAGCACCTCGCGATACGAACGCCGATCCGGACGCCAGCCGCTCTTGGCCTTCACCGGCAGGCGGCCCGACCACGGCACGCCCAGTTGCTCGAACACATCGCCCAGTTCGCGGTCGAGGTGCTCGTAGCGCAGCACCCGGTCGACCAGGGGCTTGCCGGACAGCCGGCTGGCGTAGAGCGGCAGGTTCAGGGCGTAGTCGCCGGCGGCTAGGTAGCGATCCAGGCAAAGCTCGCGATCGCCGCCGTGGGAGGCCGAGTTCCGCTTCATGAAGTAGTGCGACAGCGTCTTGTCCCACGGATTCCGCTCCACGCAGAAGGTGAAGTAGTCGCGCCAGAGGTCGGGAACCCTGGCGGCGACCTGGGCGGCCGACATGTGGTTGGCGAAGCCGGCGGCGTTGCGCGGCTGGTGGTCGGGTTCGGGCGGATGGACGGGGGTGACGACGTCTTCGGGGCCGCACAGGCTCGACAGATAGGCCTCGATGCTGGTGCCGGCGGTCTTGCGGGTCTTGATGAAGATGAAGCGGTGGCGGTGCGAAATGATCATGGCGACAGGGTCGGCGAACGCTGTTGCGGCCGATTTTCGGGATTCTGGACCTTGTCGCGGGCCTGTATCGAAGCGACTTCCCGATCGTGACCGTTGTTGCGGCTGGACTTTGCGCCGGGGAGGGGGCATACACGCCGCCTCGCGAAAGCTGGGTTACAGCCGAAGCGGCGTTGCGTGACGCCGCACGGAGCCCTATTTTGCAAGAGCCAACGCTCAGCCCGAGGAATTCATGGCCCGCGTCACCGTCGAAGATTGCGTCGAGAAGGTTCCGAACCGCTTCGCGCTCGTCCTGCTGTCGGCGCACCGCGCCCGCGGCATCTCGGCCGGTGCGGCCCTGATGGTCGATCGCGACAACGACAAGAACCCGGTCGTCGCCCTGCGCGAGATCGCTGACGACGTGATCGATCACGAGGGGCTCAAGGAGCACCTGATCACCACGCTGCAGCGCGTCGATGAGCACTCGGAAGCCGAGGAAGAGGCCGAAACCCTCGCCCTGCTGGCCGATCCGACCCACATGCAGATGAGCGAACTGGAACTCGTTCGCGCGCTGCAAAGCGACCGCGACGGCGGTCAGGAGGAGCGGTACTGAGCCCCGACGGCGCAGACCCTCTGATCATTGAAGCGGCGCCCGCCGCCGCTACGCCCGAACGCGCGCCCGAATCCTTTCCTTTGCTTGGAGGGGAATCGGGCGCGTCTTCGTCTGAGCCCGCCGTCGAGCCGACGGTCGAGGCTCCGCCGGCCCCCAAGCCGCGCAAGTTCCTTCGCCAGTACGAGCTGATCGAACGGGTCCACGCCTACGACCCGACGGCCGACGAGGCCCTGCTCAACCGCGCCTACGTCTTCGCCATGCGCATGCACGGCAGCCAGACGCGCGCCAGCGGCGATCCCTATTACGCCCACCCGATCGAGGTGGCGGGCATCCTCACCGAATACCGGCTCGACACGGCGACCATCGTCACGGCGCTGCTGCACGACGTGATCGAGGACACGCCGGTCACCAAGGAGGAGATCGGCAAGCTGTTTGGCGAGGAGATCGCCGAGCTGGTCGAGGGTGTCACCAAGCTTTCCAAGCTGGAACTCCAGGCCGAGCACACTCGCCAGGCCGAGAACCTGCGCAAGTTCATCCTGGCCATCTCCAAGGACGTCCGCGTCCTGCTGGTCAAGCTGGCCGACCGTCTGCACAACATGCGGACGCTGCACTTCATCAAGGCCCAGGCCAAGCGCGAGCGCATCGCCCGCGAGACGCGCGACATCTATGCGCCGCTGGCCCGCAACATCGGCTGCCACCGGATTTGTACGGAGCTGGAGGAGCTTTCCTTCCAGCACACCAACCCGGTCGCCCGCGACGCCATCGTCCGCCGGCTGGAAAAGCTGCGCGAAGAGCAGGGCGGGGCGGTCCAGCTGGTCAGCCAGGAGATCCAGGCCCGCCTGGAATCGGCCGGCTTGCCAGCCCGCGTCTTCGGTCGCGAAAAGGCCCCCTATTCGATCTGGCGCAAGCTGCAGCGCAAATCGATCGGCTTCTCGCAGATGTCGGACATCTACGCCTTCCGCGTGATCGTCGACAGCGAGGAGGACTGCTACCGCGCGCTCGGCGTCGTCCACCGCGCCTGGTCCAGCGTGCCCGACCGGTTCAAGGACTTCATCTCGACGCCCAAGCGCAACAACTACCGCTCGCTGCACACGACGGTGGTCGGCCCGCGCGGCATGCGGATCGAGATGCAGATCCGCACCGAGTCGATGGACCGGGTGAACGAAGAGGGCGTGGCCGCCCACTTCCGCTACAAGGACGCCTCGTACGGCCTCGACCTGGAAGGCATGGAAGCCGCCGGCGGTCGCGATCCGCTGGCCAACCTGCGCCAGCTGGTCCAGGTGCTGGAGCACGGCGGCGACAGCGAAGAACTGGTCGAGCACGCCAAGCTCGAGATGTTCCTCGACCAGGTGTTCGTGTTCACCCCCAAGGGCAAGCTGGTCAGCCTGCCGCGGGGCGCGATGCCGCTGGACTTCGCCTATGCGGTTCACACCAGCGTCGGCGACACCTGTATCGGCGTGAAGATCAACGGCGAGCTGAAGCCCCTGCGCACCATCCTGACCAACGGCGACGTGGTCGAGGTGATCCGGGGCTCCAAGCCCGTGGTGCCGCCGGACTGGCGCTCGTTGACGGTGACCGGCCGGGCGCGTTCCGCCATCCGCCGGCACATCCGCCAGACCGAGAAGGAAGAGTTCCTGCGCCTGGGGCGGGCCTCGGTGGAGCAGATCTTCGAACGCGCCGGCAAGAGCCTGAAGGACGTGTCGCTGCGGCCGATCCTCGAACGGTTCGTGCTGGAGAGCGAAGAGAGCCTGTTCGACGCCGTCGGCCGCGGTCGCGTGACGCCGAGCCAGGTGCTGGAGACGGCGTTCCCCGGCATGAAGGACGCCGAGCGCGAAGCCGCCACGGCCCGACGCAAGATCGAGGGCGGCAAGGGCGCGCGGCTCTATGTGCGCGGCGGCGGGCTGACGCCCGGCGTGTCGCTGCACTTCGCCCACTGCTGCAGCCCGGTGCCGGGCGACCGCATCGTCGGCATCCTGCGCGAAGACGGCGAGGGCCTGGACGTCCACACCATCGACTGCCCGAAGCTGGCCGAGTTCGAGGAGCGCGAGGACCTCTGGCGCGACCTCAACTGGACGCCGGAAGCCGAACGCGACACCGTTTCGCTGGCCCGCCTGCACGCCACCATCGGCAATGCGCCGGGCGTGCTGGGGCAGGTCTGCACGATCATCGGCGAGGCGGGCGGCAACATCGTCAACCTGCGCATGCACCACCGGCAGAGCGATTTCTTCGACACCGACATCGACGTCGAGGTGCGCGACGCCAAGCACCTGACCAACATCTCGGCGGCGTTGCGCACCTGCCCGTCGGTCGAGACGGTGGACCGGACGCGGGGCTGACCCCGCGTCCGTCGCCGCGCGTCAGGCCGCAGCCTTCACCGGCTGCTCGATCCAGAGACCAAAGCCCACGGCCAGGCGGTTCCAGCCGTTGATGACGTTGATCATCAGGGTCAGCTTGACCTGCTCTTCTTCACTGAACTGAGCCGCGAGATCGGCGTGGGCGGCTTCCTGGGTGTGGCCTTCGGACAGTCGCGTCAGGGCCTCGGTCCAGGCCAGGGCGGCGCGTTCGCGGGGCGTGTAGCAGGGCGCCTCGCGCCAGGCCGACAGCAGGTAGATGCGCTGCTCGGTCTCGCCCTGAGCGCGGGCCTCGGCTGTGTGCATGTTGATGCAGTTGGCGCAGGCGTTGATCTGCGAGGCGCGGATCTTGACCAGTTCGACCAGGCTGGGCTCCAGGCTGGCGGCGATGATGGTCGAGGCGGTGAACCACGACTTCATCACGGCGGGAGCGACGGCGAAGGGATCGAGCTTGGCGGTCATGACGGGTCTCCTTTGAGAGGGTTGCGCCGTCATGACGAGGCGAAGGCCGCGCGTGTGACGCGGCCTCGCGAAATAATTTCAGGTCGAGCCCCGCAGCGCCGCCGCCGCGTCCCGCGTCGCCTGGGTCAGGGGCGAGGGCAGGGCGTCGAGGGCGAACCAGCCCCAGTCGGCGATGGCCTCGGGCTCCTGGATCGCCGGCTCGCCCACGCAGCCGTCGGCGCGGTAGGTGACGGCCAGCCAGTGGCTGTCGGCGGTGATCATGTCGGTGACGGCGAGCACCGGGCCGGCGACGACCTCGATCCCCAGCTCCTCGCGGATCTCGCGTTCGGCGCAGGCGCGGCCGGGCTCGCCCCAGTCGAGCTTGCCGCCCGGCTGGCCCCAATGGTCGGCCTCGGGCTCGCGGCGGCGCCGGACCAGCAGGATGCGGCCCTGGGCGTCGAGAATGGCCGCGCCGCAGCCGACGCGGGGGCGGAGAGGGGAGTCGCTCATGGCGCTGTCCTACGCCCCTTCGTCGATGGTTTGTAGACTCGCCGCGCTGGCCTTATATCCACGGCTCATGACCAACGAAGACGTCCTCGAAGAATTCCGCGCCGCCGGCGCCCTGCGCGAAGGCCACTTCGTGCTGTCCAGCGGCCTTCACAGCCCGGTCTTCCTGCAGAAGAACCTGGTGTTCATGCGGCCCGAGCGCTGCGAGCGCCTCTGCAAGGCCCTGGCCGACAAGATCGTCGCCACGGTGGGCCATGTCGACGTGGCGGTTTCGCCGGCCGTCGGCGGCATCATCCCCGGCTACGAGACCGCCCGCCACCTGAACGTGCCGTCGATCTATGTCGAGCGCGAAGGCGGCGGCTTCAAGTTCCGCCGCGGCTTCCACCTGGAGCCGGGCCAGAAGGTCGTGATGGTCGAGGACATCGTCACCACCGGCCTGTCGTCGCGCGAGTGCATCCAGGCGATCAAGGACGCCGGCGGCGACGTCGTGGCCGCGGCCTGCATCGTCGACCGCTCGGACGGCAAGGCCGATGTCGGCGTGCCGCTGATCGCCCTGGCCAGCCTGGACGTGCCGGCCTATCCCGCCGATGCCCTGCCGCCCGAACTGGCCGCGATCCCGATCGAGGATCCGGGCAGCCGCCGGCTGAAGGGCTGAGCCCCATGCTGCGGCTCGGCGTCAACATCGACCACGTGGCCACGATCCGCAACGCGCGCGGGTCGAGCTATCCGGAACCGGTGCGGGCCGCCGAGCTGGCGCTCGCGGCGGGCGCCGACGGCATCACCGCGCACCTGCGCGAAGACCGTCGCCACATCAGCGACGCCGACATCGCCGTGCTTACCGACCTTTGCCTCAAGCGCGGCAAGCCGCTGAACTTCGAGATGGCGGTCACCGACGAGATGGTCGGCATCGCCATCGGGGCCCGGCCGCACGCCGCCTGCCTGGTGCCCGAGCGGCGCGAGGAGGTGACCACCGAAGGCGGCCTCGACGTGGTCAAGGGCGCCAACCGGATCGCCGACGCCACTGGCCGCCTGCGCAGCGCCGGCGCGCGGGTCTCGCTGTTTATCGAGGCCGATCCCGCCCAGATCCAGGCCTCGGCCGACGCCGGCGCACAGGTCGTGGAGCTTCACACCGGCGCCTATTGCGACGCCGCCCGCGAGGGCGACACCGAGCGCGCCGCCGCCATTCTCGAACGCCTGAAGTCGGGCGCGGCCCTGGCCGCTTCGCTGGGGCTGGAGGTCCACGCCGGCCACGGCATCGACTACGCCACGGTCAAGCCGATCGCCGCCATCCCGCAGATCGTCGAGCTGAACATCGGCCACTTCCTGATCGGCGAGGCGATCTTCGTCGGCCTGCCGCAGGCCATACTGCGGATGCGGACCTTGATGGACGCCGCGAGACTGGAGTTGGCGGCGTGATCATCGGGATCGGCTCGGACCTCAGCGACATCCGCCGGATCGAGAAATCCCTCGAACGCTTCGGCGAGCGCTTCACCAACAAGGTCTTCACCGAGATCGAGCGCAAGCGGTCCGAGCGCAAGCCTGACCGCGCCTCGAGCTACGCCAAGCGCTTCGCCGCCAAGGAGGCCTGCTCCAAGGCGCTGGGCACGGGGCTGAAGCAGGGCGTGCACCTGGCCGACATGGGCGTGGTCAACCTGCCGTCGGGCAAGCCGACCATGGCCCTGACCGGCGGGGCGGCGGCCAAGCTGGCGCAACTGGTGCCGCAGGGCATGGTCCCGGTGATCCACCTGTCGCTGACCGACGACCACCCCTACGCCCAGGCCTTTGTGATCATCGAGGCCCTGCCGGCGTCCTGACGGCGCGCGGCTTGCAGTGATTCCTTCTCCGGTCGGCCCTTGCGCCGTTTCGGAACGGGGGACTGCAACATGACCATCTGGACCGACGAACACGTCGAACCCAAGCGTTCCAATCTGGCGCCCTGGCAGCAGAGGCCGTTCGCTTGGTTGGCTATTGGCTGGGGTTTCCTGGCGCTGGTGCTGGTGGCGATTTTGGCGACCTTAGCGGTCTGATTTCGCCGAGGATCGTCCTTCTTCCGTAAAATCCCCGCGAAAGCGGGGACCCAGGCTTTTTCTGCAATCCTCAGCGCTCGACGATAAAACACCTGGGTCCCCGCTTTCGCGGGGATTTTACGGGAAGAGTTGCTGCCTCTAGCTCGCCGGAGCTGCCTCGCGGCGATACCGCGCGCTGCGGCCGTCGGAGGTGATCGCCTCGAAGGCCGTCACCGCGCCCTTGGCGTCGCGTTCGAACACCACGCGGCGGCTGGGCTCGTCCAGAACGGTGAAGCTGTCGCCGCCCAGCGGCAGCAGCACGGTGACCGGACGCTTGCCGCGCTTCATGCCGATGCGGCCGTCGAGTTGAACGATGTCGATGCCGCCATAGCCGCCGACATAGTCGGCGAGGGGCTTGGCGGCGGGGGGCGAGGCCTCCGCGCGGATCGCCTCCAGCGCCCAGCGGGCGTCCTGGGCGTCGGGGCCGTCGGCGGTCTTCAGCACCGTCTCCAGCGCCAGGGCGCGGGCGGTCTCCAGTGCCTTGGCGGGGACGACCGCGACGTCGGGCTGCACGCCGTCGCCTTCCCAGTTGGTCTTGGTGATCGGGCTGATCGGCGAGCCGTTGGACACGAAGACCGCGAAGCCGCCGGCCACCGGCACCGGGCCGCCGGGATTGGCCGCGCCGGCGCTGGCCTCGCCGACGATCACCGCGCGCTTGGCGTTCTTCAGGGTGTAGGCGAAGGCCTCGGCCGCCGAGCCGGTGCGCGGGCTGACGAGCAGATAGAGCGGCACGTCCAGACGCGGGGCGGCGTACCAGTCGGTCGGGGCCTCGCTGGCCGTGCCCTCGCGGTACTTGAAGGTGTTGTAGATGTCGGCGCCCTTGGGCGTGAAGGCGCTGGAGAGGTAGCCCACCATGGCCGGCGAGCCGCCGCCGTTGTCGCGCAGGTCGATGATCACCGCGTCGGCGTTGGCCACCGTCTGCAGCGCCGCCTCGATGGTCTTGCGGGCCGGGGCGTCGGGCTGGCCGAACTCGAAGTCGGCGAACATCCGGAGATCGATATAGCCGAGATTGCCGCCCAGGATCTCGACCCGGCGCACGCCGTAGTTGGCGCGGCGGAAGGGATCACGCTGGGCGTTGGCCGGTCCGGCGGGCGCCAGGCGAGGCGCGGGGCCGACGCCCGCGCTTGGGCCGGCGCCTTGCGGCGGCGGGCCGTCGGCCGAGGGGGGCGACCAGGAGACGCTGAAGTGGTGGTCCAGGGGCCGCAGGCGCTCGGTGAGCGTGGTGGCCAGGTCGCGCGGGTCGGTCAGGCGGTCGTAGGCGCCCTTTTCGGCCTCGGCGCGCAGCTGAGCCGCGACGGCCGCGCCCTTGGCGGCGTCGTAGTAGTTGTCGGCGATGGCCTTGGCGACGCCGTCGACCACGGGGCGCGGCGCGACCTGCGCGGCCTGGACGACAGAGACGGCGCAGAGGCCGGCGGCGAGGGCGAGAAGCGGGATGGACGAGCGCATGGCGGATCCCCTGACGAACCGCGCCGGAGAACATCATTCGCCGACGGTCGCGGCCAATGAATAATCTTTAAGGCGATCATGGTTCGCTTCGCCCAATCGTCGCCATGAAGCGTCACTATCGCGCCGATGCTTGCTCGCGGCGGCAACCGCGTCTAGCAAGACCTGTCGGGCTCGCCCGACCCCCATTCGCAAAGAGCCCCGCCGCGCATGACCGAAGCCGTCGAGACCACGCCCCCCGAAGAAGAGAAGGGCGGCGCCGTCAACGAATTCATCGAGATCATCAAGACCGTGGCCTACGCCCTGGGCATCGCCCTGGTGCTGCGGGTTCTGCTGTTCCAGCCGTTCACGATCCCGTCGGCCTCGATGGAGCCCAACCTCTATCAAGGCGACTACATCATCGTCTCGAAGTTCTCGTACGGCTATTCGAAGCACTCGATCCCGTTCAGCCCACCGCTGTTCAAGGGCCGCATTCTGGGTTCGACGCCCAAGCGGGGCGACATCGTCGTCTTCAAGCTGCCGCGCGACGGCCACGTCGACTACATCAAGCGCCTGGTGGGCCTGCCCGGCGACCGCATCCAGGTTCGCGGCGGCGCGCTCTTCATCAACGACAAGCCCGTCAAGCGCCAGGAACTGGCCGACGTGCTGGTCGACAGCGGCTACGGCTTCACCCAGCCGATGAAGCGCATCCAGGAAACGACCCCCGAGGGCCGCACCTATCTGACCCAGGCCGACGCCGGCCCGGATACGCAGGGCGACAACACCGGGGTCTATGTCGTTCCCGAGAACTGCTACTTCTTCATGGGCGACAACCGCGACAACTCGGCCGACAGCCGCTTCAACCCGGGCATCTCGCCGTTCAAGACCGACGCCGGGACCTGCAAGTGGAACTACGAGAACGACCAGTACACCGGCGACTCGATCGGCGTGGGCTTCGTCCCGGCCGAGAACCTGGTCGGCAAGGCCCAGATCATCCTGCTGTCGTGGAACGCCGACGCGCACCTCTTCAAGCCCTGGACCTGGTTCCTGGACGCCCGTCCGAGCCGCTTCTTCCGCGTGCTGAAGTAACATCATGGCCGTGAAGGACAGACGGGTCGCCGCCGTCGGCGACCTGGAGCGCCGGATCGGTCATCGGTTCGAAGACCGCGAACTGCTCGAGCGGGCCCTGACCCACGCCAGCGTCGGCGACGGCGCCAAGGCCAAGGTCCGCGACAACGAGGTGCTGGAGTTCATCGGCGACCGGGTGCTAGGGCTCCTGGCTGCCGAGGCCCTGGCCGAGCGCTTCCCCAAGGCCAAGGAGGGCGAGCTCGCCCCGCGCCTGAACGCCCTGGTCAGCCGCGAGACCTGCGCTCGCGTCGCCAAAGGCGCTGATCTGGGTCCCGCCCTGCGCCTGTCGGCCTCGTCCAGCAAGATCGGCGGCCGCGAGACGGAGTCGATCCTGGCCGGCGCCTGCGAGGCCTTGATGGCCGCGCTCTACCAGGACGGCGGTCTGGAACTGGCCCGCAAGGTGTTCCTCGACCTGTGGTCCGAGGAGTTCGACCGGGCCGGGCAGGGGCGTCCGCGCGATCCCAAGACGGCCCTTCAGGAATGGGCGCAGGGCAAGGGCAAGCCGCTGCCGACCTACCGCGTGCTCGAGCGCACCGGCCCCGACCACGCGCCGGTGTTCACCGTCGAGGTCCTGGTCAAGGACGTCGATCCCGCCATCGCCAAGGGCAAGTCGCGGCAGGAAGCCGAGAAGGCCGCCGCCAAGGCGCTGCTGGAGCAGGTGGGGGCGGGTTAAACCCCCTCAGTCGCTCCGCGACAGCTCCCCCAGAGGGGGAGCATCTGGCGCGGCGAAGATCCTCCCCCTCTGGGGGAGGTGGCCCGAAGGGCCGGAGGGGGTTTCGGGGGAGGATTTTGGGCGCTGCTGTGCTACACGCACGCGCAATGACTGACTCCACCCAGAACACCCGCGCCGGGTTCGCCGCCATCATCGGCGCGCCGAACGCCGGCAAGTCCACCCTGGTCAACCGCATGGTCGGGGCCAAGGTTTCGATCGTCACCCAGAAGGTGCAGACGACGCGCTTCCCCGTGCGCGGCGTCGCCCTGTCGGGCAACGCCCAGATCATCCTCGTCGACACCCCCGGGATCTTCAGCCCGCGTCGCCGGCTCGACCGCGCCATGGTGCGCTCTGCCTGGGCCGGCTCGGAAGAGGCCGAGGTCACCGTGCACCTCGTCGACGTGCAGGCCGAACTGGCCGACCGCGCCCGCAACGCCACTCCGGCCGAGCACCGCGCCGTGCAGGACGTCCAGACCATCATCGAGGCCCTCAAGGAGAGCGGTCGCAAGGTGATCCTGGCGCTCAACAAGATCGACGGCATCAAGCGCGACACCCTGCTGGGCGTGGCCAAGGACTTCTTCGACGCCGGCGTCTACACCGACGTCTTCATGATCAGCGCCGAGACCGGCGCGGGCGTCGACGACCTGATGGCCAAGCTGGTCGAGGCCATGCCGGAAGGCCCGTGGCTCTATCCGGAAGACCAGACCGCCGACCTGCCGGCCCGCCTGCTGGCCGCCGAGATCACCCGCGAGAAGATCTATCTGCGGGTCCACGAGGAGCTGCCCTACGCGGCCACCGTCGAGACCACCTCGTTCGAGGAACGCGCCGACGGCAGCGCCCGCATCGAGCAGACCATCTATGTCGAGCGCGACGGCCAGCGGGCCATCGTGCTGGGCAAGGGCGGCCAGGTGCTGAAGTGGATCGGCCAGGCCTCGCGCGAGGAACTGCAGGACATCCTGGACCGCAAGGTGCACCTCTTCCTGCACGTGAAGGTCAAGGAGAACTGGGCCGAGGAACGCGGCCTGTTCAGCGACATGGGTCTCGACTTCGATGTTTGACGGCCAGGTCGCCCCCAGCGTGGACCTCGACGCCTATTTCGCGCGGATCGGTTACGCCGGCCCGCGCGAGCCGACGCTCGAGACCCTGCGGGCGATCTGCCAGAAGCATCCGGACGCCATCCCGTTCGAAAACCTCGACGTGCTGCTGGGCCGGGGGATCAGCATCGTCCCGGCCGACATCGACGCCAAGCTGCTGAGCGCCGGCCGCGGCGGCTACTGCTTCGAGCAGAACGGGCTGCTGAAACGGGTGCTCAAGGCGCTGGGCTTCGAGGTCCAGTCGCTGATGGCGCGCGTCTGGTGGATGAAACCGCCGGAAGCGCCGACCCGCGCCCGCTCACACATGATTCTGAAGGTCACGATCGACGGCAAGGACTGGCTGGCCGACGCCGGCTTCGGCGGCTGCGTGCTGACCGCGCCGCTGGACCTGTGCTCCGACGAGATCCAGGCCACGCCCAACGGCGCCTTTCGCATCGAGCCGGCCGCGCCGGAGATGGGTGGCGAGCGCCTGGTGCTGGCCGATCTCTCGGGCAAGTGGGCGCCCCTCTACCAGGTGGCGCTGGGGCCGTGGGACGACGTCGACTACGAGCCGGCCAACTTCTTCACCTACACCCACCCCAGCTCGCACTTCACCTGGAGCATGACGGTGGGCCGCACGACGCCGACCGCCCGTTACGCCCTGAAGAATAACCGCCTGACCCACCGCGACGCCACGGGCGCCCTGGTCGAGCAGCGCGACCTGTCGGTCGACGAACTGGAGACGGTGTTGCGCGACGTCATCGGCCTGCCGGTCGAGCCGGAATGGCGCGCGGTGCTGGAGAAGGTCGTGGGCTGGGGGATGCCCGCCTAGATGGAGTGGCCCCACTAAATGGAATGGGAGGACGACGCCTTCGTGCTGTCGGCCCGCGCCCACGGCGAGACCGGGGCGATCGTCGAGCTGCTGACCCAGGATCGGGGCAAGTTCGTCGCCCACGTGGCCGGGGCGGCCTCGCGGCGGATGAAGCCGTTCCTGCAGGCCGGGGCGCGGGTGATCGTCCGCTATCGCGCCCGTGGTCCCGATCAGATGGGTTCGGCCCAGCTGGAGCCGATGGGCGAGGGGCCCTCGTCGCTGTTCGACGACCGCCTGGCTTTGGCCGGCCTGCAATCGGCCGCTTCGGTCGCGGCTGGGGCCTTGCCCGAGCGTGAGCCGCACCCGGGCGCGTTCCTGGCCCTGGAGACCCTGATCCGGGTGCTGGAGATCCCCGACATCTGGCCGGCGGTCTATGTGCGCTACGAGGCGGGGCTGTTGCAGGACCTTGGCTTTGGCCTGGACCTGTCGAAATGCGCCGCCACCGGCGACCTCGACGACCTGGTCTATGTCAGCCCGCGCACGGGACGGGCGGTGAGCCGCAAGGCCGGTGCGCCCTATCAGGACAAGCTGCTGCCGCTGCCGCCGTTCCTGCTGTCGTCGCAGGGCGGCTTGAGCGACGGCGACGTCAAGGCGGGCCTCGACATCACCGGCCACTTCCTCGAGCAGTTCGTGTTCGGCCCGCTGAACCGCCCGCTGCCGCCGGCCCGCATGTGGTTGCTGGATCGGCTGGGCGAGGCGGGGCGGCTCTAGCAAAGACCCTCAACGCTCAAACCCGTCGTCATCCCGGCCGCAGCGAAGCGAAGAGCCGGGACCCAGGGGACTGGGCTCAGCGCGGGGATCAAGCGCCTGGCGGTCGCCACCTCACTGCGCCGGCCCCTGGGTCCCGGGTCTGCGGTCCGCTTCGCGGCCCTTCGCCCGGGATGACGAGCTTGGGGACTACTCGATCCGCTCGTGGACGCCCTCGGCGCCGCGCACCCAGTAGCCGGCGGCCTTGATCTGCTTGGGCGAGAAGCCGCGAACCTCGACCAGGTGCGCGCGCAGGGCCTTGGCGACGCGGGCTTCGGCGGCGAGCCAGATGAAGCCTTCCTTGTCGGCCGGCAGCACGGCGTCCAGCGCCGCGATCAGGGCGTGGGTGTCGTCGCCGCCGTCGCGGACCAGCCAGTGCGGCGTCCAGGCGGCCTTGGTCTCGACGGTCAGGGCGTCGTCGGCGGCGTCGAGGATGGCCAGGGTGGTGATCGTCTCGCCGTCTTCCGCTTCTTCCAGCCGGCGGCCGATGGCGGGCAGGGCGGTCTCGTCGCCGATCAGCACCAGCCAGGGCAGGGCGTCGGGGATCAGCACCGAGCCGCGCGGGCCGCCGATGTTCAGCGTGTCGCCGACCTTGGCGGCCAGCGCCCAGGCCGTGGCGGGTCCTGCCTCGTGCACGGCGAAGTCGATGACCAGGCTCTGGGCGGCGTTGTCGAAGCTGCGGGGGGTGTAGTCACGCATCACCGGCTCGCCGCCTTCGACGGGGAAGAACAGCTTGATGTGGTCGTCGAAGCCGGCGCTGACGAAGTCGGCGAGGTCGGGCGAGGCGAAGACCAGGCGCAGCATGCCGGGCGACAGGCGCTCGACGGCGGTGACGGTCAGCACGCGGCGGCGCACTTCGTGGCGCACGCGGCGCAGGACCCAGCGGTCGGTCGCTTCGGCGGTTTCGGCGGGGGTGGTCATCGGCGGGATATCCTTTTCGGAGGATGGGAGTCGGCCCGGACCGGCGAACCCTAGACCCCCGCATCCGCCCGGGGATGTCTGGCGGAGAAATAAAAACGGCGGGATCCGAGGATCCCGCCGTTTCCAGGTCTTAGAAGAACACCTTGCGGACGCTCAGCTTCACGCTGCGGCCGATGGGGTCGAGATAGTCTTCCTGGTAGCTGGTCGGGATCTCGCCCGTGGCGTCGCGCACGGTCTGCTTCTCGTCGAACAGGTTGGTGATCCCGAAGGTCACCCGCGTGCCGCGCAGCACCGGATACTTGGCGACCAGTTCGCGGCGGGCGCCGAGATTGGCGAACAGGCGCAGGTTCACGGTCGTCAGGTCGGAGAACTTCAGCGTGCCGGTCGAACTGCCGGTCGTGCCGCCGTCGACCTCGGTGGCCTGCCGCCAGTTGGCGGTCAGGCGCGCGCCCATGCCCTGCTTGGTGAAGCCGACCTGGGCCTCGACCTCGTTGCGGGGCGTGCCGCCGCTGCTGCCGATGGCGTCGCCGCTCAACAGGTCGAGCGGGGTTCCGCCGTCATAGATGTAGATCCGCTCGCGCAGGCGCACGGTGTGGAACAGGGCCAGCTGCAGGCGCGCCGCGCCGAGGCCGCCGCCCCCGGGGCCGCCCGGGCCGCCGGGACCGCCGAAGCCGCCGCCCGGTCCGCCGCCGAAGCCGCCCGGACCGCGATCACCGCCGCCGGGACCCCGGTCGCCGCCACTGGACGCCTGGTCGCCGGTGGTGCGGGTCTGGTCGGACGAGGGCTGGGCGTTGGCGTTGTCGCCGCCGCTGCGCTGCTCGCCGCCCTGGCGCTGGAGGCCTTGCAGCAGGTCCATGCCGGGAGGCTGGGTCGAGCCATCCGCGGTCTGGGCTTGGCCCTGCTGACCTTGAGCGGCCTGGGCCGTCTGCCCCTGCCCCTGCCCCTGCCCCTGCCCCTGCCCCTGACCCTGACCCTGACCCTGACCTTGGCGGCCCTGGCCGTCCTGGCCCTGGCGTTCACGCCAGCGCTGCATCTCTTCCGGCGTCGGGGTGGGACGCGGCGGGGTCTTGCCGATCTGGTGCGAGTAGTTGAAGCCCCAGCGGATCTGCTCGCTCTCGCGCTTGGCGTAGTTCACCGGGCGGGCGTCGATGCGGACCAGCGTGCCGTCGCCGTCGCGGAAGAACCGGTCGGGGAAGGCCGCCTCGGTCGCCGCCGTGGCGCTGGGGAACGAAGAGATCGGATTGTCGATGCGGGTGCGCGTGTAGTTGGCGTTGACCGACAGGCCGTCGATCTGCGGCGGCTTCACCGTGACGCCGAACTTCAGGACGTTGCGCTCTTCGGACTTCAGGTCGGGATTGCCGCCGCTGACGCGGGTGATCTCGACGCTCTCGCCGTTGACGTAGTCGAACACCTGCACGCCCGAGGTCGTGACCTGGGCCCCGCCCAGTTGCGACATGCTGGGGGCGTTCTCCTGGCGGGTTCCCGAGACGATGAAGCTGATCGGCTTGATCGGCGACCAGTTCAGGCCGCCGCCGATCGTGCTCAGGGTCCCGAAGTCCGACAGCTGGTTCACGGCCAGGTTCAGGTTGGCCGACAGGTCGCCGACCTTGGCCATGAAGTTGTTCTTCCGGCTGGTGATCGGCACGTCGAAGCTGACCTGGGCGTTGGCCGTGCCGCGCGACAGGTCGGCTTCGCTCTCGACCCCGAGACGGCGCGACCAGGAATCAACCCAGGCGCCTTCAGCGCCCAGCTTGACCGTCGAGGAGATGTCGCCGCCCGGCAGGCGATACAGCGCGCCGTTCATCACCAGCTGGGTGTTGACCGTGTCGTTGATCGAGTGGGCGGTGTTGCGCTGGAAGCTGCCGGTCGGCAGGCCGGCATAGGGATCGAAGGTCGGATCCAGGGCGGCCAGCCGCTGGTTCAGGTCGACGACGCTGGCGTCGCGGTCGCTGGAGGTACGGCTTTCGTCGTGGTCGTAGTTGCCGGTCAGGTTCCAGCGCCATGACTTCATCGACCCGTCCAGGGTGAAGCCGCCGTGGGCGTTCCACGAGCGGTTCCACTGCTCCATGGCGCCGAGGTCGGCGACATAGCGATAGAGGGTCGTGTCGCCGGCGTAGAACGGGCTGGTCGTGGGGATGTTCAGCCGGGCCTTGGACAGACCCTGCAGCGACTGGCTCTGGTCGTAGGACAGGCTGCCGTTGACCGTGGCCGAGACGCCGTTGTCGAGCACGCGGTTGTAGACGGTGTTGTACGATAGGCTGTCGGTGCGGGGCTTCAGCGTGCGGTAGGGCGAGACGTCGCCGTCATAGCGCTGGTCGGTCTCGGTCGGTTCGAGGTCGCGGTCGCTTTCCAGCAGCTTGTCGCTGTGGCTGTACTTGAAGGCGCTGTTCAGGCGGCCCTGGCGATTGAGGCGCAGGGTGCTGGACTCGAATTGCTCGGTGGTCTGGCCGCCGTCAGTGGGACCGGCCAGGCTGACCTCGCCGGTGCGGGCGCGGAAACGCTGGCGCAGCACGACGTTGACCACCTTCTGGTCGGCCGAATAGCCGTACTTCAGAGCCACTTCCTCGGGCAGGATCTCGACCCGCTGGATGGCTTCGGTGGGGATGTCGCGGATCTCGCCCATGCCGGAGATGCGGCGGCCGTTCAGCAGCACGACGGGCGAGCCGCCGCTGGCGCTGGTGGTCTGGGCCGAAAGTTCCGACAGCAGTTCGGTCACCGAGCTGACGCCGAGGGAGCGGACGTCGGCGGCGGTGAAGGTCTCTTCCGGCTGGATGTCGCCCAGCACCGCGCCGTACTGGCGCTGACCGGTGACAACGATGCCCTCGACCTCGACGTCCTCGGCCTCTTGGGCGACCTGGCGCGTCTGGGCGGGCTTGGCGACTTCCTGTGCGTACAGCATCGACGGCGTGATGCAGCCCAGAAGGCCCAGCAGGGCCATCTTCCTCGTCATTTCCTATATCCCCACGGCTCGGCCGAATCCCTCGAGTTCAGCCTCTCTAACGCATCGAACCCCGACACAGCCTGAACGAACTGGTTCAGGTTCGGTTTGGGTTCATCGGCTAAGGATGGGGGATGCGCATCCTGTTGGTCGAAGACGACGCGCCGCTGGCCGAAAGCATCGCCCAGGCCCTGCGCGAAGAGCAGTTCGCCGTCGATATCGCCGCCGACGGCGAGACCGGCGCGCACCTGGGCTCGACCGAAACCTACGCCGCCGCCGTGCTCGATCTGGGCCTGCCCAAGCAGGACGGCCTGTCGGTGCTGCGGTCGTGGCGCGAGCAGAACCGGCCGCTGCCGGTGCTGATCCTCACCGCCCGCTACGGCTGGACCGAGAAGGTCGAGGGCTTCAAGGCCGGGGCCGACGACTATCTGACCAAGCCCTTCCGGGTTGAGGAGCTGGTCATGCGCCTGCGCGCCCTGGTGCGCCGCGCCGCCGGCCACCACGGCCCGAAGATCGCCTGCGGGCGGCTGACCTACGACGCCCAGCTGGGCGGGTTCGAGTTCGACGGCATGCCGCTGAAGCTGACCAGCTTCGAGTGGCGAGTGCTGTCGTGCCTGATCCTGCGCAAGGAGGTGGTGGTCGAGCGGATGGATATCCTGGAGCAGGCCTACGAGGGCGACGCCGGCGGCGACTCCAACTCGCTGGAGGTCATCGTCGGCCGGCTGCGGCGCAAGATCGGCCACGAGATGATCGAGACCGTGCGCGGCCGCGGCTATCGCCTGACGGCCGGGGGCGAGCCGTCGTGATCACCTCCCTGACCTCGATCCGCGCCCGGCTGCTGATCAGCGGCGTGCTGTTCACCATCCTGGCGGTGGTGCTGGCGGCCCTGACCATCCAGCCCACCCTCGACCAGTTCGTCCGCCGCAGCGTCGACGCCAGCCTGGAGTCGCAGATCTCGGTGCTGGCCCGGGCGGTGAAGCGCGACGGGAAGCTCGATCAGGACCGCATCCAGTCGGTCGGTCCGTTCGTGCGGCGCGGGGCGGGCTGGGCCTGGGTGGTCAAGGGTCCGGCGGGGACGCTGCGCTCGCAGACCGTGGCGATGATGGACCCTCGCCAGAGCGGCGGCCCGTCGCCCTGGCCCAAGGCCGAAGGGCCGCGTCCCGATCGTGATCGCGATCGTCCGCAGGGGCCCCTGGGCGAACGTCCTCAAGGCGAGCGCCCCCAGGGAGAGCGTTCGGCGCGCGACGCCCATCTCGAAAAGCCGCCGACCGGTCCGCTGAAGGAGTCGCGCCGCTGGCGCTCGCGCAGCGGCTGGAACGAGAGCTTCTATTTCCGCACCCTGACGGTGAACTCCAGCCGCGGCGCGGTGGTGATCACCGCCGGCGCGCCGCGGTATATCCGCGACCGCATGCGCGACGAGGGTCTGCGGCCGCTGCTGCTGTCGCTGTCGGTGCTGGGCGTGGGCCTGCTGGCCGCGATGATCGGCCAGCTGGAGCTGGGCCTGCGACCGCTGCGCAAGCTGGGCGCCTCGCTGGCCGCCGTGCGGGCCGGCGAGCAGCAGCGCATCGAGGACCGCCAGCCCAAGGAGCTGGAGCCGGTGGTCGCCGAGCTGAACGCCTTGCTCGACCACAATGAAGCGGCCCTGGCCAAGGCGCGCAGCCATGTCTCCAACCTGGCCCACGGCCTGAAGACCCCGCTGGCGACGCTCGCGGTGCGGCTGGCCGAGCCGGGGCGTGATCCCGACGGCAGCCTGGCCAGCCTGATCGCCCAGATCGACGGCGCGATCGGCCATCACCTGGGCCGCGCCCGCGCCGCCTCGCCAGGGGCGCCGGG
Organism: Caulobacter sp. SRI_008; assembly: GCF_057586355.1. NCBI lineage: Bacteria > Pseudomonadati > Pseudomonadota > Alphaproteobacteria > Caulobacterales > Caulobacteraceae > Caulobacter > Caulobacter sp. SRI_008. The sequence goes on along the minus strand of NZ_JBYCZS010000003.1, from coordinate 21,358 downwards.
CCGTCCGGCCCTGCACGTCAGGCCGCGCCTGGAGGATCTGGTCGCGGCCCTGTCGCGCATCCACGCCGCCGCCGGCGTGCGTGCTGAACTCGACATCCCCGAGGATCTCTTCGTGGCCTGCGATCCGCAGGACTTCGACGAGATGACGGGCAACCTGCTCGACAACGCCTGGAAGTTCGCCGAGCGGACCGTTCGGGTGAGCGCCAGCCGCGACGGGGGCAGGGCGGTGCTGGTCATCGACGACGACGGCCCCGGCCTGACCGACGAGGCCGCCGCCGCCGCTCTGGTGCCGGGCAGCCGCCTGGACGAGCGGGGCGCCGGCCACGGCTTTGGCCTGCCGATCGCCCTGGAGCTGGCCGAGCTGCACGACGGGGCCCTGACCCTGGGCCGCGCCCCGATCGGCGGCCTGCGCGCTACCCTGGCCCTGCCGGCCCGCACCGGCGAAACCGCCGAAAGCTGACGCGCCGATCCCAATCCCGTGATCGGTCGGCCAGGCGACTAACAAGCGCCTTCGATCTGCTACGCTTGGGGCGAGGGCTGTTGATGAAAACCTACACGTTCGTCTGTCTGGCCGCGAACCAGGTCGCCACGGCCGTCGATATCCAGGACCTGGACGAGGGCGCCTATCGCCGGCACGCCCTGTCGCTGCTGCGCGACCATGGCAGCGCCCAGGCCGTCGAGGTGTGGCGCGACGAGGCGGTGATCGACCTCGTCGAGCGGGCTGGGGCCGTTCTCGGGGCGCCGGCGGCGGTTAGCTCGTAAAAAGCCCCCACGCGCCTCGAATCGAGCGGCCGACATCTGCTAGGCTGGCGGGCCGAAACGAATCTGATTGATGAACAAGCCCGTCACTCCTCCCCCCGGCGGTCCCGGCGACGGCGACCGCATTCTCGAAGAGCCGCTGACCGAGGCGCTGTCCAAGCGCTACTTGGCCTATGCGCTGTCGACCATCGGCTCGCGGGCTCTGCCCGACGTGCGCGACGGCATGAAGCCGGTGCACCGGCGCGTGCTCTACGCCATGAGCAACATGCGCCTGAACCCGGAGTCCGCCGCGCGCAAGTGCGCCAAGGTGGTCGGCGAGGTGATGGGTAACTTCCACCCGCACGGCGACCAGTCGATCTACGACGCCCTGGTGCGCCTGGCCCAGGACTTCTCCCAGCGCATCCCGCTGGTCGAGGGGCAGGGCAACTTCGGCAACATCGACGGCGATAACGCCGCGGCCATGCGTTACACCGAATGCAAGATGACGGCGGCGGCGACGCTGCTGCTTGACGGCATCGACGAGGACGCGGTCGACTTCCGGCCCACCTATGACGGCCAGGACGAGGAGCCGGTGGTCCTGCCGTCGGGCTTCCCGAACCTGCTGGCCAACGGCTCGGCCGGCATCGCCGTCGGCATGGCCACCTCGATCCCGCCGCATAACCCGGCCGAGCTGATCGACGCCTGCCTGCTGCTGCTGAGCAACCCCGAAGCCACGACCGCCGACATCCTCGAGCGCGTGCCGGGCCCCGACTTCCCGACCGGCGGCGTCATCGTCGAGCCGGCCGCGTCCTTGCTGGAAACCTACGAGACCGGTCGCGGCGGCGTTCGCACCCGCGCCAAGTGGGAAAAGGAAGAGACCGGCCGCGGCACCTACCAGATCGTCGTCACCGAGATCCCGTATCAGGTGAAGAAGTCGGATCTGGTCGAGCAACTGGCCGACCTGATCGAGAGCAAGAAGGCCGCCCTCCTGGGCGACGTCCGCGACGAGAGCGCCGAGGACATCCGCCTGGTGCTCGAGCCGAAGTCCAAGAACGTCGAGCCCGAAGTGCTGATGGAGAGTCTGTTCAAGCTCTCGGCGCTGGAGAGCCGGTTCTCGGTCAACATCAACGTGCTGGACGCGCGCGGCACGCCGGGCGTCATGGGCATCAAGCAGGCCCTGATGGCCTTCCTGGCTCACCGCCGCGAGGTGCTGACCCGCCGGGCTCGTCACCGCCTGGCTAAGATCGAAGCCCGTCTGCACATCCTCGATGGCCTGCTGATCGCTTACCTCAATCTCGACGAGGTGATCCGCATCGTCCGCTACGAGGAAAAGCCGAAGGAAAAGCTGATCGAGACCTTCGGGCTCTCGGACATCCAGGCCGACGCCATCCTCAACACCCGCCTGCGCCAACTGGCCAAGCTGGAAGAGATGGAGATCCGCCGCGAGCACGCCGAACTGGTGGAAGAGCGCGACGGCATCCTGGCCATGCTGGCCAGCGACAAGAAGCAGTGGGACCTGGTCGGCACGGGCCTGCGCCAGGTGCGCGCCACCCTGCTGAAGATCAAGCACCCGCTGGACAAGCCGCGCCCCACCGGCGTGACCGGCCGCTCGGTGTTCGACGTGGCCCCGGTGGTCGACGCCGACGCCGCCATCGAGGCGATGATCGTCCGCGAGCCGATCACCATCATCCTGTCCGAGCGCGGCTGGATCCGCGCCGCCAAGGGCAAGATCGAGGATCCGTCGGAGCTGAAGTTCAAGGAAGGCGACAAGCTCGGCTTCCTGGTGCCGGCCGAGACCACCGACAAGCTCCTGCTGTTCACCTCGGACGGTCGGTTCTTCACGCTGGGCTGCGCCAACCTGCCGTCGGCGCGGGGTCATGGCGAGCCTGTGCGGATGATGATCGAGCTGGACGACAAGGTGAAGATCATCGACGTCTTCCCGTTCAAGGCCGGCCGCAAACGCATCCTGGCCTCCAAGCAGGGCTACGGCTTCCTGCTGCCGGAGGAGGAGGCCCTGGCCAACCGCAAGGCGGGCAAGCAGGTGCTGACGGTCGACGCCTCGGGCGCGGCCTTCTGCCTGGAAGCCGTGGGCGACCAGTTCGCCGTGATCGGCGACAACGGCAAGATCCTGATCTTCCCGCTGGAAGAGCTGCCGGAGATGCCGCGCGGCAAGGGCGTCAAGCTGCAGGCCTACCGCGAGGGCGGCTTGCGCGACGGCCTGTCGTTCAACGCCGAGACGGGCGGCTTCTGGATCGACTCGGCCCTGCGCCGCCGTGACTGGGCCGACTGGCAGACCTTCGTCGGCCGCCGGGCCGGCGCCGGCAAGCTGGCGCCCAAGGGCTTCCCGACGTCGAAGCGGTTCAAGCCCAAGTAGGCTTGAGTGATGTGATATGGGCGAGGGCGTAGCGCGCGTAGGTAGGCGCCATGCTCTCGCCAACCACCTGTGAGATAAGTCGACTTATGAGCTTGTGGCGCAAGTCCGTCGGAGCCCTGGCCGGGTTCCTGGGTCTGGCCGCCGCCCATCCCGGGGTGGCGGGCGGCTTGCCGCGCGCCAAGCCCGAGGCCGCGGGCTTCTCGTCGGAGAAGCTCAAGCGCGTCGACGAGACCATGCAGCGCCTGGTCGACCAGGGGCAGATCGCCGGCGGCGTCACCCTGCTGGCCCGCCACGGCAAGATCGTCAGCGAGCAGACCTTCGGCAAGCGCGCGCTGGAGGACGTCCAGCCGATGCCGGCCGACGCCATCTTCCGCATCCGCTCGGAGACCAAGCCGGTCACCGGCGTGGCCATGCTGATCCTCTACGACGAGGGCCGCTGGAAGCTGGACGACCCGGTCACCAAGTTCATTCCCGAGTTCGAGAACCTGCGCGTCGCCAACGGCGTCGACGCCAGCGGCCGGCCGGTCCTGTCGCCGCTCAGCCGTCCGCCGACCATGCGCGAACTGATGACCCACACGGCCGGCTTCGCCTACGGCATCGCCGACGATCCGGGCAGCCTGGCCGACCAGGCCTATTACCGGGCGGGCGTGCTGCAGTCGGACTCGCTGTTCTCGATGGTGCAGAAGATCTCGAGCCTGCCGATGTATTCGGAGCCCGGCAAGTTGTGGCGCTACAGCGTCGCGGCCGACATCCAGGGCCTGATCATCGAGCGCCTGTCGGGCCAGGCCCTGCCGGAGTTCATGCGCCAGCGGATCTTCAAGCCGCTGAAGATGAAGGACACCGCCTTCTGGACGCCGCCGGACAAGCTTTCGCGGCTGGCGGCGATCTATGACGCCGACCCCCTCACCGGCAAGCTGACGCCCGCCGTCGAGGGCGGCTGGCGCGACGTCTCCCGGCCGCCCCTGGCGCCGTCGGGGGGAGGGGGCCTGCTATCCACCGCCCAGGACTTCGCCCGTTTCGCCCAGATGATCCTCAACGGCGGCGACCTGGAGGGCGTGCGCATCCTCGAGCCCGAGACGGTGGCGATGATGCGGCTGAACCATCTGCCGCCCAGCTTCCAGGTCACGACCGACGGCACGTCCGGCGTGCTCAAGCCCGGCCAGCAGAAGACGTTCCCATTCGCGCTGGGCATGGGCTACGGCATCGACGTGGCGGTGGCGGTCGATCCGGCCGCCTCGGGCGCGCCGGTCGGGCCCGGCACGATCAGCTGGGGCGGCAGCGCCGGCACCTGGTTCTGGATCGACCCGGCCAACGACCTTTTCTTTATCGGCATGATCCAGCGCCTGGGCGGCGTGGGTCCCGGCCTGGACGCCGAGACCCGCAAGTGGGTCTATCACGCCCTGGAGCGCCCGCCGGTGCGCCAGGCGGCGAACACGCCGTCCAAGGTTCCGGCCGGCTCCTCCAAGGGGCCGCCGACCGGCCGGGCGCCGGCCTCGCGCTGAGGCCTTCGCCCCAACCGCTTGGTTTTCCCGCCTTTCCTCGCTATCACGCCCGCTTCGGCGAGCCCGCTCGCCTCCAGACTTCGAAAGCCGACCCGATGAGCGATACGCCTCCCGACCGCCTGTCCGCCAATCCCGACAGCCCCTTCTACGACGCCGCCGCCATGGAGCGGGGCGTGGGCGTGCGCTTCAAGGGCGTCGAGAAGAACAATGTCGACGAATACTGCGTCAGCGAAGGCTGGGTGCGGGTGACCGCCGGCAAGACCGTCGACCGCAAGGGCAACGCCATGACCATCAAGCTGCAAGGCGAGGTCGTGCCGTACTTCCGCGACCTCGAAGCCCCGTCCGAGTAGGACGCTGGTGAGCGATCCCGATCTCCAGGCCATGGCCGACGACGAGCTGTCGCGCGGCATGACCCTGAGTTGGCGCGAGCTCTCGAAGGTGATTCCCTGGGGAGACACCTTCGAGGGCATTTCGCCGGCCGGCCGCCACGTCGAGGTCGAGCGGAACTACCTCTGGGCCGCCCAGGAAGGCGGCGACATCTTGTGCGAGGTCGCCGTCTATGGCGGCGAGAGCCGCTATGACCAGGGCGCCCGGGCCCGAGGCGTGATTTCCCGCCGCTGAACCCAACCTTCGCCGTGCAAGCGTCGCGCGCATGCGTTAACCATAACGGTGCTCGTCGAATGGCGCTTGCGGGAGGGGTGGGGTGTATCAATCCGAGTTTCCGGTCGAGACGCCGGTCCCGATCTTCGATCCGACCCTGCTGGCCGGCATCGTCCTGATCGCGCTCGCGGTCGCCGCCCTGGCCTATTGCGCGGGGCGCTTCACGGGTCGCAAGGGCCGGGACGAGCGCTGGCGCGACGTGCCCAAGACCATTCACAAGGCGATCCTGGCCCGCTGCGTGGCCGCCACCAGCGCGCCGACGGGCGAGCTGCTGCGCCGCGCCGAGGAGCTGGTCGCCGAGGTCGACGCCCGGGTCGGGGCGCTGATCGAGTTCGGGGCCAGCGGCAAGGCCCTGAAGGCGCTGAGCAAGGCCTGCGTCGGCGAGTTTCCCAAGCCCGAGGTCAAGGCCGAGCACAAGCCGAAGCCCAAGCCCAAGGTCTGCACCTGCGGCGCTCAGGCGGGCCATGACGAGGCCAAGGGCGGCCACGATCCGCACGCCAAGCCGCATGAGCCGACGACGGCCTGCAGGGCGCCCGCGCCCTGCCAGTGCGTGGTCTGCTGCGCGCCGGTCACCATCGGCGGCCTGGCCCTGGCGACGCCGCAGGTGAAGATCAGCAGCAAGCAGACCGTGATCATCAACGCCGCCGCCAGCCCGGCCCAGGCCGTCGCGCCGCACCGCTGCACCTGCGGGGCCGACGCCCACGGCAAGGATCACGATGACCACGAGCACGACGAGGACAAGCCCGAGCCGCCGCTGGAGTGGAACGAGCACATGCGCCGCCTGCGGCTGGTGGTGGTCGAGTTCGCCGACGTCTGGAACAGCCCCGACAATCTGCGCCTGCTCGAACGCTGCCAGAAGCAGCTGACCCAGACCGAGCCGGCCCCGAAGTCCGCCCACGGACATGACGATAGCCATGGGGGCGGCCATGGGGGCGGTCACGGCCACTGAACGGCGCCGCTTGGTTGGGCGCGATTAGGTGCGTATGCTCACGGCAAGGGCGAAATACCCGGTTTCCGCCACAGTCGAGGGCGGACGATTGAGAGCGTTTCCATCGCGGCGCCAGATCGGTCGGCGCTCGCGGTGTGTCGCCAGAGCGTGATTCGGCGTAGAGACGGCTCCGTCTTCGCGGGCCGCGGGCCGAAGCAGGAGGAAAGGAATAGGCATGGCCGCGACGGTCTCATCCCTGACGCCGGGTTCGCCGGACGCCGCCAGTGAGCAGTTGTCGCTCTCGGACTATGTGCCGTACCGCCTGGCCACGGCCTCCAGCGCCGTCAGCCGCCTGATCGCCCGCGCCTACGAAGACCGCTTCGGCCTGTCGATCCCGCAGTGGCGGCTGATGTCGACCCTGATCGAGGGGCCGCTGACCCAGCACCAGGCCGTGGCGCGCACCGCCATGGACAAGGTCCGCGTCAGCCGCGCCGCCCAGGATCTGGTCGAGCGCCGTCTGGTGGCCCGCATCACCAATCGCACCGACCGCCGCTCGCATACGCTGGAACTGACCGCCGCCGGCCGTCGCCTGTTCGCCGAGATCCGGCCGCTGGCCCTGGCCTACGAGGCGGCGCTGCTGGCGGGCCTGGCTCCCGGCGAAGTGGCGACCTTGAAGCGCCTGATGGGCCGCCTGGAAGCCGCCGCCGTGCAGCTCTACGGCGCCGACGCGCCGCCTGACGCCGCCGCGCCGCCCGTCGAGGACTGAGCTTCGAAGACGCCGCGGGCGATGGCCCGCGCCAGGGTGTCGGCCGCCGCCGAGCCCAGGCGGGCCAGCGCCACGGCGCGCCCGGGACCGTCTCCCAGGGTCTGAGCGCCCGAGGCCAGGGCGAAGACCACGTCGCCGTCGAAGGGCGTGTGGACGGGGCGGATGGCCCGCGCCAGCCCGTCCTGCGCCATCATGGCCAGCCGGGTGCATTCGGCGGTCGTCAGGTCGGCGGTCACCGCGACCACAGCCAGGGTGGTGTTGGCGCCCTGCGTCAGCCGTCCCAGCGCCGCCAGCTTGGAATCGTCCGGGATCGGCTCGACCTGCGTCGGCGCGTCGGGCGCGAGGCGGACGCCGCCGAACTCGCCGTCGATCTCCCAGGGCCAGGCCCAGAAGGTTTCGCCGTCGGCCATCCGCACCGAGCCGACCGGATTGACGGCCGCCAGGGCGCCGACCACCAGGCCGTCTCCCAGGTCGAGCGAGGCGCTGCCGATGCCGCCCTTGGAGAGGCCCGCCATCGCCCCGACGCCGGCGCCGACCGAGCCCAGGGCGAAGTCCTCACTCGCCGCGGCGGCGGCCTCGATGCCGAGCCAGCGGTAGGGCGGGTCCAGGCCCCAGTCCTTGTCGCCGCCGTTGCCCAGGTCGTGCAGCACGGCCGCCGGCACGATCGGGATGGCCGGCGAGGTCGGGGCCAGGCGGATGCCGCGCCCGGCCGCCGACAGGGCCGCGACCACGCCGTCGGCCGCGCCCAGGCCGAAGACGGAGCCGCCCGACAGGCAGATGGCGTGGGCCTTGCTGAAATTGTTCTCCGGCCTCAGCACGTCGATCTCGCGCGTGCCGGGCCCGCCGCCGCGCACGTCGACGCCGGCCGTCCAGGCTTCGGGGCAGAGCAGGGCGGTGACGCCGGAGCGCACGGCCTCGTCCTGGGCGTGGCCAACCGCGAGACCCGCGACGTCGGTGATCAGGTTGCGCGGACCGGGACGGGGCATGAGGCTGAACTCCGCTCTAGGCGGGCGTAGGCGTATAGGTCAGGCGGCAGACGGTCCAGCCGTCGACGCGGGCCATGGTGAAGGCGCCGCCCAGTTGGCGGGCCATGGCGTGGACGATGCGCAGGCCCAGGCTCTGCGACTTGGCCGGCTCGAAGCCGTCCGGCGGGCCGGCGCCGTTGTCGCGGATGGTCAGCACATGGTCGGCGCCGTCCTGCTCCAGAGCCACGACGATGCGGCCGTCCGAACCGGACGCGAAGGCGTGCTCCAGGGCGTTGTTGAAGCACTCCAGCATGACCAGGGTGACGGGCGTGGCCTGTTCGGGATGCAGGGCCGTCTCGCCGCCCTCGACCCGCACGCCGTGGCGGGCGCCGGCCGCTTGCCCTGCGTCGTCCAGCAGGGCCTCGGCGAAGGACCGGAAGGGCGTCGGCTCGCCGGTCTGGTCGTGCAGCTGGCGCTGGATCTTGGCGATGGTCTCGATGCGGCCGCCGGCCTCGGTCAGGGCGTGGCGGGCGTCCTCGTCCTTCATGCCCGACGATTGCAGGCGCAGCAGGGCGCCGACCACCTGGATGTTGTTGCTCACCCGATGGTGCATCTCGCGATAGAGCAGGTCGCGGCTGCGGGCCAGGTCGGCCAGGCTTTCGCGCTCGACCGCCAGCTTGCGCATCGTCTGGCGCATGCCGTCGATGAAGAAGATGTCGACCGCCGTGACGAAGACGTAGAACGCGATCGCCACCATGGTCGCGAAGTCGAACCGGAAGCTGTTGTACGGCGGGATGAAGAAGTACCAGGCCGCCAGGCCCGAGAGGGTCGCGCACAGGATCGCGGGGCCGCGGCCAGCGAAATAGGCGGTCAGCACGATGGCCGGGAAGAAGGTCAGGTACGGAAAGCCGGGCGGGAACCAGCTGTTCAGCGCCAGGCGCACGAAGAAGGCGGCCGCGGCGGCGGCGCCCGCCAAGGCATAGCGCAAAGCGATCGAGGACGAGCCCACGCGCGACATGATTTTCGAAAAGGCCCCGACTCGTACGGCGTCGAAAGCTCACGTCGCCGTTGCCGGAACTATTTCCTAAAACAACTTTCGGGTCACGCAAATCCCGACCGCCATGGTCCGAATACGGAAAGGCCCGCTCGTCTGGCGACGGGCGGGCCCTGCGTGATCACCCTTGGGTGGAGGATCAGAACTTCTTGCTGGCGTTCAGGTACCAGTAGCGGCCGGTCGAGTTGGCCAGCGAGCCGTAGTAGCCGAAGTTCGACGAGTTCAGCGGCGGATCCTTGTCGGCGATGTTGCGCACGCCGACGCGGAAGGTCGTGCCGTCCATGCGGCCGCCGCTCTTGAAGGCGTACTGGCCGTAGAGGCTGACCGTGGTCCAGTCGTCGACCTCGTAGTAGCGGCCGTTCACCTGGGTCACGCCGGTGTCGTAGACCGAACCGACGTAGTTGACGAAGGCGCCGGCGCCCCAGCCGTTCTTGCGCCAGGTCATGCTGACGCTGCCGCGGAACTCCGGATTGCCGTCCAGGCGGATCTGGCTGCCGGCGCTGGAGATCGTCAGGCCCGACAGGGTGCCGTCGGCGACGGCCTTCATCAGGATCTGTTCGATCGGGCTGGCGGCCTGGTCGTACTTGGTCAGCTTGGCCACGTTGACGGTGACGCCGAAGTCGCCCCAGGGGGTGTCGTCCAGGTCGTAGTCGAGGCTGAAGTCGACCCCCTGCAGGACCCGCGGCTGCAGGTTCATGTAGGTGTCGTTGATGTAGGAGATCGTGCCGACGGTGTTCGTGCCGGTCGCGGCCTCACGCACCACGTTGGGGTTCGAGCTGCCTTGCAGACGCAGCAGGTAGTCGTAGGCGATCTGGTTGTAGCCGCCCAGGATGCCGATGACGTTCTTTTCGCGGATCGACCAGAAGTCGGTGGTCAGGGTGACCTTGCCGAACTCGAGCGGGATGAAGCGCGGCTGGTAGACGAAGCCGATCGAGGCGTTGTCGGCTTCTTCCGGCTTCAGGTCCTTGTTGCCGATGCGCACTTCCAGCGTGCTGGCGCTGGAGCAGGTGACGGCGTTGATCCGGCAGGCGGCGTAGTCGGTGCGGCTGTTCGAGACGGTCGCGCCTTCGCTGTAGAACTGCGGCAGGTTCGGCGCGCGGAAGCTCTGCGACACCGAGGTGCGGAACGACAGGCCTTGGCCGACCTTCCACAGCAGGGCGCCCTTGGGCTTCAGCACGTTGCCGAAGTCGGAATAGTACTCGTCGCGGGCGGCGAGCTGCAGGGTCACTTCCTCGACGAACGGGATGTTCATGTCCGACGAGATGATCGGCACGGCCAGTTCGCCGAAGATCGACGAGATCTGGCGGTGGGCCGAGACGTCCGGAGCCGCCGAGGCGCCCATGACGTCGCTGCCGTAGGTCACGCCCGTCACCGAGTTGGTGTAGGTGATCGTGCCGTCCATGCGGTCGTCGCGGTCGTCGCTGAAGGTCTCGCGACGCCATTCGGCGCCCAGGGCCACGCCGACGTCGCCGCCGGGCAGGCTGAACAGGTCGGCCTTGTTGACCTTGAAGTCGGCCAGGGCCAGAGAGGTCTTGCTGATGCGGTAGACGTCGATCAGGAACGAGTTGATCGTCGCCTTGCTGTTGGGCGTGCCATCCTCACCCGAATAGTTGGTCAGCGAACCGCCGTTGAACGGGTTGTAGGCGGTGGAGTCCGTGCGGTTCACGGCCGCCTGGAAGAGGGTGTTGCTGATGGCGTTGTGGGTGGCGTCCTTGGTGTTGGCCTCGGAATACAGCAGCGCCGATTCCCACTTCCAGCCGTTCCACTTGCCCTTCACGCCGCCCAGCAGGCGGAAGTTGTTGTCGGTGACGGTGTAGGTGCGCGGACCCGCGTCGACCGGACGGTAGGTGGTGATGTTCATCGCCAGGCCCGTGGTCGGCACGCCCGTCAGGCCCGAGAGCCGGTTGGGGTTGGCCGAGCCGTCGCTGAGCGTGGTCGGGCCGAAGGGGTTCCAGTAGGCGTTGGCCGCGATGCTGATCGGGGCCGACGACAGCGGGGCCGACTGCTCGCGCTGGCCGGTGAACAGGGCGTGGTAGAAGCCGGCTTCGCCGAACAGGGTCAGGCCGTTGTCCAGATCCTTCTCGGCGGTCGAGAACAGGTTGGTGCGCTCCAGCCCGCCCTTGAGGGTGCGCTGGGTGTTTTCGTCGTAGCGCAGCACGCGGTCGGTCGTGCCGGTGATCGTGCCCGACTTGATGCAGATGTCGCCGCTGAGCGTGGCGCTGCTGCAGCCGGCGGCGGTGTTGGACACCGGCTCGATGTGGAACACGCCCGACGAGGTCAGGGCCGTGCCGTTCTGGCGGACCACCGTCGAGGACGGGATCACCGTGAACGAACCCCAGGGGCTGGAGGTCGAGCGGTTGTCGAAGCTGGTCGAGCCGGCGAACAGCTCGTCCTCGATCTGGCTGCGGTGATCTTCGCTGGCGGCGTAGTCGCGCTCGGTGGCCATCATCCGGCTGTGAGCGGTGTAGTTGCCGAAGAAGGTCAGGCGCGTGCCGTCTTCCAGGCGCGTGCCGGCCTTCACGTTGAACGAGCCTTCGCGATAGCCGGTGCCTTCCGAGCCGCCGACCTGGCTTTCGATCTTCAGGCCGCGGAACTTGGTGTCGAGCACGGTGTTGACCACGCCGGCCACGGCGTCGGTGCCGTAGATGGCCGCCGCGCCGTCGCGCAGCACTTCGACGCGCTTCACGCCCGAGACGGGCAGGGCGTTGGTGTTGGCGGTCTGCACCGGAACGAAGTTCTCGGTCTGGGTGCCGGGGTGCAGCACCAGGCGGCGACCGTTCAGCAGCATCAGCGTGTTGCCGGTGCCCAGGTTGCGCAGGTTGATCGACGAGACGTCGCCGCGGGCGTCGTTGAGGTTGCCGGTGGTGCGGGCTTCCTGGAACTGGACGTCGCCGGCCTGCGGGATCGAACGGAACAGCTCGTCGCCCGAAACGGCGCCGGTGGCGACGATCTCGGCCTCGCCGACCACGGTCACCGGCAGGGCTTCGGTGGTCTTGGCGCCTTCGATCTGGCTGCCGACGACGACGATGGCTTCGACTTCGGCGACTTCTTCGGGAGCCGCTTCAGTCGCGGCGGCTTCCGACTGGGGGCGGGCGGCCGGGGCGGCGCGCAGCGTGATGGTCTTGCCGTCGTCCGAGGCGACGACCAGGCCGGCGGCCTCGGCCAGGCGCTTCAGGGCCTCGGCGTCCGGCAGTTCGCCGGTCACGGCCGGGGTCTTGCGGCCGGCGGCGGCCTCGTACGGGAACAGGACCTGCTTGCCGGTCTGCTTGGCGTAGGTCTGCAGGGCCGAGACGGCGTCCTGCGGCGGGATGTTGAAGGTGTGGCGCGAGCCCTGGGCGGCGGCCTGACCGGCGATGGTCAGGACGGCGGCCGAGGCCAGCAGCAGGCCGCGGACGGTCCGGCGGCGTTGATCGGTACGCATGGACAAGATCTCGAGTCCCCTTTGTCCGCCGCGCCCCCTCGACGCGACGTTCTTACCGGCTTCGACGGGGGGCGTTACGGAAACCTCCAGTCGGCGCGTAAAATTTGTGGCGGAGGTGTGACGGGTGTGGCGGATGGGCAACGTTGAGGGCGCGCGACCTCGTCCTCACGCGGTGATCCGCTGAGCTGATGAAGGAGAGCGGAGCGCCCGGGCGACGCCCGGAGGTGCTTTGTGTTGTTACCGTTTCGACGAAGCCCGTGCGCTCCGCGCGGTCGTTGGGCTGCCGGCTTCCCGGGCGGCGGCGCTCTTAACGCCTTACCAGGACCATCCGCCAGGTTTCCCGTTTGGACGGCGACGAGGAGAGGGGTGCTCTGTAGTCCTCGCCCAAGCCGACGGCGGGCGGGCCTGGCCAGCGCCAGGTCCCCGGACGCGACGGATCTTCCCAATCCGCCCCAGTCCCGCTCGATCGCATCCCGCCGCCGCATGGTCGCTGGCCGCGCGCCCCTTCGGTGCGGCGAGACGGGGTTATTATGCGGGTGGTTTGAGCGCGTCTGATCCAGGACGGTGAGAAAGTTGTAAGGGGTTGGATTGGTTGGGGTTTGATCCGAGGCCGGCGGGGATCCAGCTTCGCCTATCCCCGTCAGCAGACCTCCCTCCGTAAAATCCCCGCGAAAGCGGGGACCCAGGCTTTTTCTGAAACCCCCGGCGCTCGACGATAAAACACCTGGGTCCCCGCTTTCGCGGGGATTTTACGGAGGAGAGGCAGGCTCTCCCTCCCTGTAACCTCCCCAACCCCAAACGCCGCCTTCCTGGGCCTTGTGCCCAGGATCCATCGTTCAGCCGCTCAGGCCGATCAAGGATGGCTCAAGGTCTGAGCGGTCGCCGGCATGGGCCCTCGCCACAGGGGCGAGGGAGGCGGGATTTGGGGCGAGTTCGGGACGGCTAAAAGCCTGGCTCCCCGCTTTCGCGGGGATTTTACGGGGAGAGGATCGGGGTGGGACCGTGGGCGGTGTAACCCCTCACCCTCCCACGCTTCGCGTGGGCCCCTCCCTCTCCCTATGGGAGAGGTGCTTTGAGGGACGGGAGGGTCTCGAGCTACCCCTTCCGCGCCAGGCGGATCACGCCGTCGTCGCCTTCGCTGGCCCGGACCGGGAAGGCGCTGGTGACGGCGGTGACGAAGGCCTGGGGTTCGGTGCTCTGGAAGTAGCCGGCCAGGCGCAGGTCGGCGATCGACGGGTCGGCGATGCGGACCTTCTGGCGGTTGTAGCGGTTGAACTCGGCCACGGCCTGGCTCAGCGACTGGCCGTTCAGCGCGATGGCGCCCTGGCGCCAGGCGAGCGCCCGGTCGATCTCGGCGTCCGACAGCGGCTGGGCGTGACCGCCGTGCGGGCCGTAGACCATGGCCGTGCCGGCGGCGATCCGCACTTCCTTGGCCGGCCCCTTGCCGTCGGGCTCGATGTCGGCGGCGCCGCGGCGGACGGTGACGGCGGCGTTCTCGGCCCCCAGGCGGACGGAAAGCTCGCCGCCGCCGGTCTCGATGCGGGCGTCGCGGGCCTTGACCACGAAGGGACGGGCGTCGGGGGCGGCTTCGAACAGGGCCTCGCCCTTGACCAGCTTCACCTCGCGCACGCCGTTGCGGTAACGCACGACGACCTTGCTGTCGGTGTTGAGCTCGATGCGGCTGTTGTCGGCCAGCACCACGACGCGGCGCTCGCCGATGTCGGTGGCGTAGGCGGTCGAGGCAGTGGCGCTGAGCATGCCGGCCCCAAGGACGCCGGCGATCGCGGCGGCCGCGGCCATCATCGTCCAGGGCGAGCGGCGGTCGAAGGCGCGACGGGCTTCTTCCGGCGCGAACAGGTCGGCGTCCGGCTTGGCGGAGACAGGCTTGAACACACGCAGACGATCGGCGCGCTCCCAGGCGGCGTGCTCGCGCTCGAAGGCGGCCTCGTTTTCGAAGCTTTCGGCGCGCCAGGCCTCGAAGGCGGCCCGTTCGTCAGGCGCGCAGGCAGGATCGGACAGCCGCACCACCCACTGGGCGGCGGCTGCTCTCACTGCTTCGCGTCGCGATCCCGCTTCCCGACCCATGAACGCCCTTCGTCGATACGCACTGGCTGGGTCGCGCCCGAGCGGCCCAGCTTTTCGGAACAGTAGCGAAGCCCCTTGATCAGGTGCTTCTCGACAGTCGAGACGGACAGGCCCATGCGAACCGCTATCTCGCCCGGCGACAGGCTATAGACTTTCCTGAGGGTGAATACACGCCGGCATTGTGTCGGCAGCTCGGCGATCGCCTCGCGCAGCTGGCGAAGTTCGTCGCGCGAGACCAGCGAGGCCTCGGGTCCGGGTGTCTCGTCCATGCCGCCGATCTGCTCGAAATCGGCCACGGCGGTGATGGTCAGCACCTTGCGGCGACGCAGGCCGTCGAAGGCGATGTTGCGGATGGTGCGCGAGGCGAAGGCGGCGGGATTGGTGATCTCGCGCCAGGTCTTGCAGGCGATCACCCGGGCGAAGGCGTCGTGGACCAGATCTTCCGGATCGGCCTCGCCGTTGCGGCAAAACTTGCGCGCATAGGCCAGAAGCCGCGGTTCCAGGGGCAGGATTTCCCTGCGGAACCAGGCTCGGCGCTGTTCGTCTTCTGGTGTCATCGCCCTCGTTCCCCGGCCGGGAACCAACCCCGGCGAAGCCGTCGTGGCAAGAGGCGAACACGCGCCCCGACGGCGGAGAGGGCTTATGCGCCGTGTTTCCGCGGGTAACATTGCGAGGTGGGGCAAGGACTTGCGCCCGGTGCGCGGACGCCAAAAGATTCAGCAGATTTTTTGCGCGGCCTGTCCGTCAGGCGAGCGCTCGCGCCTCCTTCAGTCGAGCAGTCCGGCAAGCTCGCCCGCAAGGCGCAAATCCTCGACGAATTCGGTTCGTGCACGCTCGCGGGCGGCGGCGTCCGGCAGGCGCAGCAGGAAGGACGGGTGGTAGGTCAGCACCGCCCGGGTTTGATCGGGCAGTTGCAGCGCCTCGCCGCGATTGGCGCCGATGGGCGTGATCTTGCCCATCACCGCGTGCGCCGCCGTTGCGCCGAGGGCGACGATCACCCGGGGGCGGACCAGTCGTCGCTCGGCGTCGAGCCACCAGCGGCAGGCCTGCACCTCGCCCCGGTCCGGGGTCTTGTGGATGCGCCGCTTGCCGCGCGGCTCGTGCTTGAAGTGTTTGACTGCGTTGGTGACGTAGGTCCGATCGCGCGGCACGCCGGCCTGTGCGAGCGCCTCGTCGAACACCTGGCCGGCGGGGCCGACGAAGGGGCGGCCGGCCAGGTCCTCCTGGTCGCCGGGCTGCTCGCCGACGAACATCAGCCGGGCGTGGGCCGCGCCTTGGCCGGGGACGCCCTGGGTGACGTCGCGCCACAGGTCGCAGCGGCGGCACAGCTGCACGCCGGCCGCCACGGCCTCGAGGCTGGCGGGGACGTCGCCGTTGTAGGATCCGTCGCGAGCCTGGCGCAGGGCGGCCTTCAGCACGCGGTCGGGAGCGGGGGAGGGCGTGGCGGCGACCATGGCGGCGGCGCGCGCCTGGGCGGTTTCGATCAGCTGCGGAATGAGCCGCGCCTCTGGGAGGTTGCGCCAATAGCGCTTGGGCATCTCCTGGCGCATCATCTTCTCGTTCAGCCGCGCCGGGTTGAAGATCGAGGCGTAGTAGGTGCGCCAGAGCTCTTCCTGGGCGTCTTCGGCCGGCGCGTCGGCCGGATCGGCGCCGTCGGAGACCTTCAGCGTCTGCCCGTCCCAGGCCACGCAGGCGTCGGGCGTCAGTATGGTCCAGGTCATGGTGGTGAAGCGGCGGGCGAAGAACGGGGCGGCGGCCTCGGTGACGCGGTGGGCCGGCTCGAACCAGGCGGCGTAGGCCTCCGGCTCGGTCTCGACCAGGCGGAAGCGGACGAAGGCGTGCATCTTGTGGATCGCCCGCGACACCGCCTTTTCCATGTCGCGGGCTTTCGCGACATCGGGATCGGCGGGGTTGTCGATCAGGCGGGGTTCGCGCTCCAGCCGCCACAGCAGCCGATAGAGCAGGGCGAAGCGCTCGCCGGAGCGGTGCAGGACGACGGACTTGGCCAACTCGACGAAGGCGGGCGGCACCGTAAAGCCCCTCCCCCTTGCGGGGAGGGGTTGGGGTGGGGGTGTGAGCTCGGCGTCTCTAGAGGATCGATCGGCCATCTCCGCGCCGACACCCCCACCCCCTGCCCCCTCCCCGGAAGGGGGAGGGGAGAAGAGGTCGCGCTCCACCGTCCAGATCACGGCTTCGGGCGAAACGCCCTCGGCCCGCAGGTCGCGCGCCGCGACCCGCCAGCCGTCGAAGTCGATCTCGGAGGCCAGCCGCACCACGCGCATCAGAAGAGGCTCAGCTGCGCCGGTTCGACCAGGCGGGCCTTCAGGTGCTCACCGTCGGTGGCCATGCCCGGCGTCCAGCCCTCGGCGACGACGAAGGCCTTGGCGCGCTTGACCACGGCGCCGACGCGCTTGAGGTCGTCGAGGGTCAGCCGCGCCTGGCGACGGGCCAGCAGGATGCGGTCGACGGCCTTGGCGCCCAGGCCCGGCACGCGCAGCAGGGTCTCGCGGTCGGCGGCGTTGACGTCGACGGGGAATCTGTCGCGGTTCCGCAGCGCCCAGCCGGTCTTGGGATCGACCGACAGGTCCAAATCCTCGCCGGCGCTGATGATCTCCGGCTGCTCGAAGCCGTAGAACCGCATCAGCCAGTCGGCCTGGTAGAGGCGATGCTCGCGCAGCAGGGGCGGGCGGCTAGACGGCAGGCGGTGGCTGGAATCCGGGATCGGGCTGAAGGCCGAATAGTAGACGCGGCTGAGGCGATAGGCGCCGTAGAGCGAGGCGCTGCGGGCCAGGATGTCGCCGTCGCTCGCCTGGTCGGCGCCGACGATCAGCTGGGTCGACTGGCTGCGGGCGAAGGTCTTGCGGGGCGCCGTGCGGGCCGGCTCGGCGCGCTCGTCGATGGCCAGGCGCATGCGGCCCATGGCCCGCTTGATGTCGCCGACGTCCTTCTCGGGGGCCAGGGACTTCAGGCTCTCGTCCTGGGGCAGTTCGATGTTGATCGACACCCGGTCGGCATAGAGCCCGGCTTCGGCCGCCAGCTCCGGCGAGGCCTCGGGGATGAGTTTCAGGTGGATGTAGCCGCGGAAGTCGTGGTCCAGCCGCAAGGCTTTGGCGATGCGGACCATCTCCTCCATCGTGTAGTCGCCGTTGCGGATGACGCCCGACGACAGGAAGAGGCCCTCGATATAGTTGCGCTTGTAGAAGTTGAGGGTGAGGTCGACGACCTCCTGCACGGAAAACCGCGCCCGGGGCGTGTTCGACGACACCCGGTTGATGCAGTAGGCGCAGTCGTAGATGCAGAAGT
Organism: Caulobacter sp. SRI_008; assembly: GCF_057586355.1. Taxonomy (NCBI): domain Bacteria; kingdom Pseudomonadati; phylum Pseudomonadota; class Alphaproteobacteria; order Caulobacterales; family Caulobacteraceae; genus Caulobacter; species Caulobacter sp. SRI_008. The sequence goes on along the minus strand of NZ_JBYCZS010000003.1, from coordinate 3,562 downwards.
TGGTCAGCAGGATCTTCAGCAGGCTGATGCAGCGCCCGTCCGGGGCGTAGGCGTGGCAGATGCCCATGCCTTCGGTGGAGCCGACGCCCTTGCCGCCGACGGAGTCGCGCTTCTCGCCGCCCGATGAGGCGCAGGAGGCGTCGTACTTGGCGGCGTCGGCGAGGATGGAGAGCTTGCGGCGGATATCGAGAACGGCCATCGCTTACCGTATCGTTCTCCATATGTTCCGTCCAGCGGCGTGATGTCGCGCGCTATGTCGCCTGTCGGGGAACAACCGTCGGTCCCACGCGATCCCCTTTCAGCAAAAGGAGCCTTTCATGGCGCGCCGTAAAGACGACTGGCCTTCGACGATGTTCGACGCCTGGGCGCTGGGGATGGAGGCTTCGGCCGTCATCGGCCTTAGGACCATGGTCCTGGCCGGCGGCGGGGCGCGGGCGCAGAGCGAGGCGATCCGCATGACCACCGAGAAGATGGCGGCGGCGGCCGACGTGGGGCTGAAGTTCTGGACCGGCGGCCTGCCCCAGGCCCCGGACGCGGCGACGCGGGCGGTGATCCGGGACTACCGGACCAAGGTGCGCGCCAATCGGCGGCGGCTGGCGAAGGGGTAGGGCGAATCTCCAGAGATCGCCTTCCTGGGCCTTGTGCCCAGGATCCATGGTTCCGCTGCTCAAACCTTTACAGGACGGCCTGTGTTTGAGCGGTCGCCGGCATGGGCCCTCGCCACAAGGGCGAGGGAGGCGGTTATGGGTGATGCTTCAAGCGCGAGGCGATCTTGAACGCGACCTAATCCGGCCGCAGCGAGCGCGGCCCCACCGCGTGCACCCGCTTGCCGCCCAGGGCGCCGGCCAGGGGCGGGGCGGCGAACAGGTTGGAAAAGGCCTGGTCGAGGATGTTGAGGCCCCCGGTATAGGCCCCGAAGGCCGGCAGGATCAGGCGCTGGCCGTCGGTGACGAAGCAGCGCTTGCGCACGCTGCCGCGACCGCTGGAGACGCGGGCGGCCGGGTGCAGGTGGCCGGCCACCTCGCCGGGCTGGACGCCGGGCTCGGGCTCGTGGCGCAGGATCAGGCCGCCGATGGAAAGCTCGTCGATCACCTGGCCGGGCAGGGCGCGGGGGCCGTCGGCGTCGTGGTTGCCCACCGCCCAGATCAGGTCGCGGCCGACGGCGAGGGCGCGCAGGCGCTCGGCGTCGTCGGCGGCCAGGCGATCCTCGGCCGCGCCGTCGTGAAAGCTGTCGCCGAGGAAGATCAAGGTCGCCGGCGTCAGGGCCGCCACCTCGGCCTCCAGGCGGGTCAGGGTCTCGCGGGTGTCGTAGGGCGGCAGCATCTGGCCGAAGCGGGCGGCGTAGGACGAGCCCTTCTCGAAGTGCAGGTCGGCGACCACCAGGGCGCGCTCGGCCTCCAGCCACAGGGCGCCGGAGCCGCGCAGCAGCACCAGCCGCTCGGACACCATGACCGTCAGGCCGCCGCAGTCGCTGAGCTGGAACCTCGTCAAGCCGAACACCTCAAGAAAGGGCCTCCGCGATCAGGTCTTCCTCCGCCTCGGCCAGGATCATGTCGCTGGCCGCGTCGCCGGGCGCGCGCTCGCGGCCGATCTCCAGCATGATCGGCACGGCGAAGGGCGAAACCTTGTCCAGCGCCGCATGGCGGATGCGGCCCTTGATGCGAGCCAGTAGATCCCCCAGCCGCGCCACGTCCAGCTGACCGGTCGCCGCATCCATACGGGCGCAGCGTAGCAAGAGGTGGTCGGGCTGGTGCTTGCGCAGCACGTCGTAGATCAGGTCGGTCGAGAAGGTGACCTGCCGGCCCGACTTCTCCTCGCCGGGATAGCGTCGCTCGATCAGCCCGCCGACCAGGGCGCAGGCCTTGAAGGCGCGCTTCATCAGGAAGCTTTCGTTGAGCCAGTCCTCCAGGTCGTCGCCCAGCATGTCCTGGTCGAAGAGGTCGGAGAGATCCAGCTCGTCCATCGGCCGCAGCGACCAGATGTTGAGGGCGTAGTCGTTGCAGACAAAGCCCAGCGGCCCGACGCCCAGGCGGTCCAGTCGGCGGGTCAGCAGCATGGCCAGGGTGGTGTGCGCCAGCCGCCCCTCGAAGGGGTACATGACCATGTGGAACCGCTTCCCGCGTGGGAAGGTCTCCAGCAGCATCTCGTCCTCGTCGGGGATCAGCGAGCGGAGCTTCTGATAGGCCATCCACTCCTGCACGTCGGGGGGCAGGGCCAGCCACTCGGCCTCGTCGTGCATCATCTTACGCACGCGGCCGGCCAGATAGGTCGAGAGCGGGAACTTCGACCCGCCCCAACTGGGCATCTTCGGGTCCTTGTCCGGCGCGGGCGTGACGAAGGCGTCAGCGCCCACCAGGCTGTTGAAGCGCCAGACCTGGCCGGCGAACACGAAGGTGTCGCCCGGGGTCAGCTGCTCGAAATAGCCTTCCTCGGCCTCGCCGATCTTCCTGCCGCCCATCGGTCTGCGGCCGCCGCCGATGCGGACATTGACCACCGCCGGCGAGACGATGGCGCCGACGTTCATCCGGTGGCGCTGGACGACCTGGGCGTTGCGGGCCTTCCAGAAGCCGTCGACGTCTTCCACGATCCGGCGGAAGCGATCGTAGGTCTTGAGCGCGTAGCCGCCGGTTGAGACGAAATCGACCACGGTCTCGAAGTCCTCCCACGACATGTCGGCATAGGGGCCGGCGGTGCGAACCTCGTCATAGAGGTCGAGCAGCTTGAAGGGCTCGGAGCAGGCGCAGCCCATGACGTGCTGGGCCAGGACGTCGAGAGCGCCGACCCGGGCCGGTTCGCCGTCGAGATGGTTTTCCAGGATGGCGTCGGCGGCGGCGCGGCACTCCAGCATCTCGAAGCGGCTGGCGGGCACGAACAGGGCGCGGCTGGGCTCGTCGAGGCGGTGGTTGGCGCGGCCGATCCGCTGGACCATCCGCGAGGCCCCCTTGGGCGCGGCCAACTGGATGACCAGATCCACGTCGCCCCAGTCGATGCCCATGTCCAGGGTCGAGGTGCAGACCACGGCCCGCAGCTCGCCGCGCGCCATGGCCGCCTCGACCTTGCGCCGCTGCTCGGCCGACAGGCTGCCGTGGTGCAGGGCGATCGGCAGGCCTTCGTCGTTGAGCTTCCACAGCTCCTGGAACGCAAATTCTGCTTGGAAACGCGTGTTGACGAAAACGAGCGCCGTGCGGCTGGCGGCGATGATCGCATAGACCTCGGCCATGGCGTGCTGGGCGGTGTGGCCGGCCCACGGCACGCGGCCGCCGGAGACCAGGACCTCGACGACGGGCTGGGCGCCGCCGGAGCCGAGGACGAGGTCGACGGAAGGAACCTCCCCCTCTGGGGGAGGCGATCGCGAAGCGATCGGAGGGGGGAGGGCGTCGAGCGTTTCGGAAGCTGAAACCGCCCCCCCACCGGCGCGAAGCGCCGCCTCCCCCAGAGGGGGAGGTTTCTGGGCGCGATCGATCCTCCCCCCTTGGGGGAGGTGGCCCGGAGGGCCGGAGGGGGACGGCCGCAGGCCGCTGGCGCTGGGGGGGGCGGTGGGGGTTTTTGTCCCCCCCCCCCG